>JAPONS010000030.1 GCA_026713825.1 Chloroflexota bacterium
GATGCAAAGCGAAGAACCTTACCAGGGCTAGACATGATGGTAGTAGAACCCCGAAAGGGCGACGACCCGTTGAGTCGGGAACCATCACAGGTGCTGCATGGCTGTCGTCAGCTCGTGCCGTGAGGTGTTGGGTTAAGTCCCGCAACGAGCGCAACCCCTGTCCTGTGTTGCACTCTCACAGGAGACAGCCCCCCGCAAGGGGGAGGAAGGTGGGGATGACGTCAAGTCCGCATGGCCCTCACGCCCTGGGCTACACACACGCTACAATGGTGAGGACAACGGGCTGCAATCCCGTGAGGGGGAGCCAATCCCAGCAAACCTCATCTCAGTTGGAATCGGAGGCTGCAACCCGCCTCCGTGAACGCGGAGTCGCTAGTAACCGCAGGTCAGCACCACTGCGGTGAATACGTTCCCGGGCCTTGTACACACCGCCCGTCACGTCATGGAAGCCGGTAACACCTGAAGTCGCCGCGCTAACCCTCGGGAGGCAGGCGCCGAAGGTGGGACTGGTGACTGGGACGAAGTCGTAACAAGGTAGTTGTACCGGAAGGTGCGGCTGGATCACCTCCTTTCTAGGGAGCTTCTCCCCTCACAGGGAGAGATCCTAGGTCGGTGAGGCGCCCCAACCCCGCAAGGGGTCCGCCCCGCTACTCTCACGGGGCCCCATGGGGACCGCTTCTGAGAGCACAACGTTCGGAGCTTCGCCTTCTTTCCACTCTTTCACCGCTAAGGTGTCTTCTTTTGCCCTCCGTTCCCCCTGCGTCTCCTGCCATCCCTCCTCGTCCGCTGCTATCATGCGCGTCAACACGTCCCGCCCGAAGCCCACGCCCCGGCGCGGGCCGGCGCGTCACTGGAGGCGCCATGAAGGTCACCAAAATCACCAGCATACCCGTCCGCGCCGGCGCCTTCGGCGGCTTCTACGTCCGCGTCGACACCGACGCCGGCGTCTACGGCCTCGGCGAAGCCCTCATGGTCCTCGCCGGACAGGCCGTCGCCGCAGCCGTCGACCACCTCTCCGAGCTCGTCGTCGGCGAGGACCCCTTCTCCACCGAGCGCCACTGGCAGCACATGTTCCGCCGCGGCTTCTTCCCCGCCTCCGGCGTCTACTCCTGCGCCATCAGCGCCATAGACATCGCCCTCTGGGACATCAAGGGCAAGGCCCTTGGCATCCCCGTGCACGCGCTCCTCGGCGGCCCCGTCCGCGACAAGGTCATCTGCTACCCCCACTGCCAGGCGCCCTCGACCGATGCGCTCATCGCCAGCTGCGTCGACCACGTCGAGCGCGGCTGGAAGTTCGTCCGGTGGGGCCTGCCCGACAACAGCGGCCTGCACGGCGCCTCCGAGGGCGTTCTCGACCCCGTGAAGGCCGTCGATATCGGCGTCGAGCAGATGGCCCGCGTCCGGGAGGCCGTCGGCCCCGACATTCACCTCGCCTTCGACGTGCACACCCGCCTCGACACCGCCCACGCCGCCGCCTTCTGCCGCCGCGTCGAGGGTTACAACCCCTTCTTCATCGAGGACCCGCTGCGCGCCGAGAACCCGGCCAGCTATCGGACCCTCGCCCGCACCGTCAACGTCCCCATCGCCGCCGGCGAGCAGTGGTCGAACAAGTGGCAGTTCCGCGAGGCCATCGAGGACGAGACCATCAGCTACGCGCGCATCGATCTCTGCGGCGTCGGCGGCATCACGGAAGCGGCCAAGATCACCCACTGGGCGGAGACCCACTACATCGACATCGCCCCCCACAACCCCCTCGGCCCTGTCAGCGCGGCCGCCGGCGTCGCCCTGTGCACAGCGTCGACCAACGTCGGCGTGCTCGAGATGCCGAGGGCGCCGGGCACGTACGAGGCCGACCTGTTTCCCGTCCAGGTCGGCTTCCAGGACGGCTACGCCTTCAGCGAGGGCCGCCCAGGCCTCGGCGTCGAGATCGACATGGACGTGGCCGAAGCCAGGGCGTGGACGCCGAGCGGCTTCTACCCCCGCGTCACCCGCAGCGACGGCGGCCTGAACAACTGGTAGCCCCACAATTGCCCGGCTGCCCGCACACGCGCGCCGCTGCGTGTACACGCCTTGCGCCGTCTGCTATCATTGGGCTACAGGGATATTGTTTATCGTTATGTCAGCGTTTGCTTGAGAGGAGAGCGCAATGGGAGAAATCGTGCTTGGCATCGGAACGTCCCACAGCCCCATGCTCGCCCAGCCGCCGGAGCTCTGGGCCGTGCACGGGCAGAACGACAAGCGGAATCAGGAGCTGGTCTTCCCGCCTGACGGCCTCATCTACCCCTACGAGGAGGCGGCGGAGCGCGCCAACCCCGACATCGCCAGGCTGGTGGACGAAGAGCTCTACAAGAAGCAGCACGCCAACCTCACCAACGCCATCGAGGAACTGGCGAGCAGCCTGCGCGCCGCTAACCCCGATGCCGTCGTCATCATCAGCGACGACCAAGATGAGGTCTTCTTTGAAGACAACATGCCCATGTTCAACATCTACTGGGGCGACACCATTCCCCTCATCGCCCGGACGCCCCCGGACGACGCGCCGCCCGCCGTCAAGGCGATGGCGTGGGGCTACGGCGACGTCTCCATGGACGTCCCCGTCGACACCGCCCTGGCCCGCCACATCATCGAGCACATGATCGACAACGAGTTTGACGTGTCGCACTCCAAGTACCTCAAGGAAGAGTCCGGCGGCTACGTTGCCCGGCGCTACCCCACTCCCAACGGCGAGTCCACCTACGGCCGCATGACGGCCCCCCGCCAGCAGGGCATGCCCCACGGCTTCGCCTATGTCATCAAGCGGCTCATGCACAACGATCCCTTCCCCATCATCCCCGTCTCCCTGAACACCTGCTACCCGCCGAACCAGCCGACCCCGCGCCGCTGCTACGCCTTCGGCCAGCAGATCAAGGCCGCGGTTGACAGCTGGCACAAGGACGCCCGCGTCGCCGTCATCGGCTCCGGCGGCCTCAGCCACTTCGTCGTTGACGAGGAGCTCGACCGCGCCGCCCTCAAGGCGATGGTCGACAACGACGCCGAGACCCTTTCCAACCTCCCGCGACACCGCCTCAACTCCGCCGCCTCTGAGACCCGCAACTGGATCTCCGCCGCCGCGGCCTCCTCACACCTCAAGGGCGAGGTCCTCGCCTACGAGCCCGTCTACCGCACGCCCGCCGGCACCGGCGGCGGCTGGGGCATGGTCCGCTGGAACGGCCACTAGTCCCGATCGACACGGCATAGGAAGGGGCCTCTCCGGCAGCCGGAGAGGCCCCTCTACGTTTCTCTCGCCACCGACTGACTCGATGGCATCCTGCGCCCGGCGAAGGGGGGCCCCACAACCGCCGACCCTGCCATTTGCTCCTTGCCCCTGAGTCCAGCGCGTCCGTACGCTGGCCTCATGAACAAGAAAGACAAGCAGGACAAGGACCCCAAGCCGGCGCGAAAGCGGCCGGGCGCCCCGAAGGGCAACCAGAACGGCAGGAGGCACGGCCTCTACTCCAAGCTGTATCCCGTTGAATTCATGGACACGTTCGAGCGCCTCCGGCGGGAGCAGGGCCACCCGCCCTTGGACCCTGCGACGGCGCGTCAGCTCGAAGCAGTCACCCGCGACCCCCGCATGAACAAGCGGCTCCTTGTTGACTCAATCAACGCCATGCGCACGATGATCACCTTTGAGAGGGCGATAAGGACATTGCAAATGATGAGGAGACTGGAGCAGCGGAATCGGCCATGAACCCAGGCACAGCATTGATTCCTTCAACCCAATGCAACACAACCCGTTTTCCATACGTTTTGAGTCAGACGGCCCAATACGGCGCAATGCAAGACAATAGGGTTTCAGCTACAACCACGTCGCGGCATCACGTCGCAAAACGCGCAACTGCGCCCAAGCTGAAATGCGTGATTTCAGATACACACGTTCCGCAGAGATTTACTCTGGGACTCAACTCAATTCACGGGTCCCATCGATCACTGGAAAGGGCGCCGCAGGCGAGGGTCTTGCCCTCTGCCTGCGGCGCCCTTTGCGGGGTCCGTGAAGAGCCGTGGCCCCTAGTTCGTGAGCGCCAGCGGCGCCAGCGGCACGTTCGGGTCCAGCGGATTCCGGTTCCTTGCCGCCTTGACGTACCGGTCCGCGTCCTCCTGCAGCAGCAGCCGCTGGCCCACCAGCGCCTCCGCCGCTGCCTGGATGCGCTGCACGTACTCGTCGTGGCTGGCGTACCGCTCCTCGATCGACGGCCGCGGGTCGCCCGTGGCCTCCCGCTCCACCCTGGTGCGAGCGAAGGGCACGAAGCTGCCGGACAGCGAGAAGAAGTCGCCCGTGCCGACGCCCTCCTTGCGGAGACTCCAGCCAGTGTGCGTCCCCACGGGCGTCTGGATCTCCGGCGTGCGGATGCCGCCGAGGTCGTTGCCGTCATCGTCCACGACGGGCAGCTGAAGATGGTACTCCTGCCCCGGCACCGGCTGCGGCGGGTGCGCGCTGATGTGCCCCCGCTCGAAGTCGGGGCCGTAGTCGTACTTGGGCAGCCTGCTCGGCGATGGCGGCAGGTTGAAGCCCGGGATGGACGGGTAGTTGCCGATCACTTCCTCCCACCAGTCCAGCGTGCCGTCGGCGCGGCGGGGCACCAGGCTCTCGGGCGGCGCCGTGCCGTTGGTCGCCCACTGGTCCATGTTCTCCAGCATGGCGCGGAGCGTCGGCCCATTGGACATGGGGTTGTTCGGGTGCTGCGTGTAGTCGCCCTCGCCCAGGCCCGCGCCGCCGTGCTGCGCGCTGGCGATGACGTACATGCGCACGTTGTCCTCAAAGTCCAGGTCGTCGCCGTTGCGCGGGTCCGTGTGCCCCAGCGACGCGTGCCGCTGCCAGTACTCGGTGTTGGTGTGCGTGTGTACCACCAGCGGGTCCGACTCCGGTCGCTTCAGGACGGCGTCCACCTCCTCCGTGAACGGGTCCGGCACCGCCGAGTAGGCGAACGGGTACCACTCCGAGGGCCACTGGTGCTCCTCGTGCTGCCGTGGGTAGCGCCCTACCTGCGCGAAGCGGATGTTGAGGAAGACGCGCCCGCCGCCCGACACGTGCGGGTAGACGGCGTCGAAAACCCGCCGGCCCGTCGGGTCGACGTTGTAGCCGTCGTAGATGAACTGCCGCACCACCCGCGACGAGAGCGATTGCCCGTAGGTGTACACCTTGTCGACCGAGCCCGCGAGCGGGTTCGCGTTGCCGTCGGCGTCCTCGTCGTCGTACCGCAGGAAGGAGAGCAGGTCGCGGACGCCCACAAGGCCAAGTCCCATGACCCGCGACCGGCTGGTGGCGTAGATGAGCTCGTAGATGTGGCCGGGCTGGAAGCCATCCTTCAGGTACAGGTGCGTCTTGGAGGGCATGACCTTCACGTTGCCCGTTGCGTCCGGCCCGATTGTGGCGAAGGACCACTCGTCGCGCGGCACGTCCTCACGCTCGTCACGCTCCAGCTCCCGGCGCGTCAGCGTTGCGCCGTCTGGGTCGATCGGCTCGTAGCTGCGAATGGCCTTGTGGCCGCTGAGGGGGATGGAGAGCACGCCGGGGTCGTTGGCGATGAACTCCTGCCGCACAACGCCCTCCACGGGCTTACCGTTCTCCATCGCCTCGGGCAGGTCGCATGTGATCAGGCCGTCGCCGGGCAGCAGGTCGCCCTGCCAGCCCGAGAAGACAACAGTGTAGCCCTTTCGCATCAGGTAGCCGTTGCCGGCATCGGCCAGCGTGATCGGGTCCGGCGACCGTGGCGAGTCGTTGAAGCTCGACAGCGCCGTCCGGTTGCCCCGGTTGTTGACGTCGTACAGGATGCGCCGGTTCCCCTTGTCCAGGTCCACCGGCTTCAGGATGTCGAGGTCGGCGCTGAACTCCACCAACCCCTTGTCATTGCGCGGGGCGAGCTGCAAGTCGACGACGTTGCCGTTGGACGGGTCGTCGGGATCGAGGGCGAAGTGGACTTTGCCCACCAGTCGCTCGTACGGCCCAACGTCGCCGAACGAGTGGCCGTCGGCAAAGCCGAGCTGCTTGTTGAGGTCCAGGCGAATCTCCGTGTTCATGGCGTTTCTCCCATAGCGTAGTCAGAGACGTGCTTGTGACGCGTGCAGTCTATGCGGACGCGATTCGGCTGGCAAGGCATTGCCCATGCGCATAGCCTATACTGGCAACGACCGGAATACTGACGGGCACGCGAAAGGGGCAGCAATGCGGCTGGAAGGCAAGGTAGCAATAATCACCGGCGCCGCGCGCGGCATGGGCGCCGAAGAGGCCCGGATGTTCGCTCGTGAGGGCGCAAAGGTCGCCGTCGCCGACATCGCCGAGGAGGAGGCGCAGGCGGTCGTGGCCGAGATCGCAGAGGCGGGCGGAGAGGCGATGTTCCTCTCTCTCAATGTGGCCAGCGAGGAAAACTGGGCGGAGGCGGTTGCCACCGTGGTGGCCCGGTTCGGCGGTGTGGACATCCTCGTGAACAACGCCGGCGTCGACGGCGCCCACGAGCCTCACCTGCTGGACACTGAGCCCTGGGACGAGGTCATGGCCGTCAACGCTAGGGGGGTCTTTCTCGCCATGAAGACTATGATTCCGGAGATGCGGAAGGCGGGAAGGGGCTCCATCATAAACGTCTCGTCCATCTCGGGCTTCGTGGGCATGGAGGGCACCCACATGGGCTACAACGCCTCCAAGGCCGCGGTCCGCATCATGACCAAGTCGGCGGCCGTCCAGAACGCAAAGCAGGGCATCCGGGTGAACTCGGTGCACCCCGGCATCATGCCGCCTATGCAGCGGACCGTGCGCACGCCCGAGCGGGTTGAATACTTGGTGACGGAGAAGATTCCCATGGGGCGCATCGGCAGGGTCGAGGAGGTCGCGGCCGGTGTGCTCTTCCTCGCGTCCGACGAGGCGTCGTACATTACCGGCACGGAGCTCGTCATCGACGGCGGCTACCTGGCGATCTGAGGGATCGAGGCGAGGCTGTCCCTACTCCTGGAAGTCCACGCGAATCAGCGGGCTCTCCGCCACCCATCGGTCGACGTCCATGTGGGCCATGCGCGCCTCCGCCGCCTTCATCCTCGTGAGAATGTCCCGCTTCTCGTCGGAGTCCGTGATTGGCACGGCCTTCGACGGGATGTCGCGCTGGGCGCTCTCCTTGACGTGGAAGGTCATGTCCGGGTTGGCCAGCATGTTGGCGAACCAGGACCGCTTGCCGGGCAGGCTGGTCAGGTAGACGGCCCCGTCGACAAGGTGGTGCCATATCTCGATGCGGCGGGCCTCGCCGGACTTGCGGCCAATGGTGGTGATGTCAACGTTGCGGTCGACTTCCAGCGCCTGCCGAACGGCGTCGTCCATGACAGTTCTCCTGCGTAAGGTGACCCCACTGTAGTTGGCGTCGGACGCAGTGTCCACCGTGACACCCGTCCGTTGACGCGCCATCGGGCGCTCACTACACTACGGGCATCCCCAACCCCTCCCCGGAGGTGCTCTATGGCAAGGATCAGGCACATCGCTCTGGCCACTGACGACCCGGAGGCCACCGCGAAGTTCTACAAGGAGGGTCTGGGCCTCAAGGAGGTGGGGAAGGTCAATTCCACCACCGCCGAGGGCTACTACCTGAGCGACGGCCACGTCAACCTGGCCGTGCTCAAGTTCAAGGGCGACGACCCCGCCACCACCGAGGGCATCCTCCGCTACACCGGCGTCCACCATTTCGGCCTGCAGGTGGACGACATGGACGAGGCCCGCGCCCGCATTGAGGCCGCCGGCGCCGTCCACCGCCCCTACCCTGGCACCGAGGAGATGGCCGCCCGCGGCAACGTCGAGGTGAAGTTCTCGGGCCCCGACGGCGTCACCGTCGACCTGTCCGAGACCGGCTGGCTGGGCACGTCCGAGCCGGAGGACTAGCGGCCGTTCGCCCTGAGGGAAATCGAAGAAGGAACGGGCGGTCAATACGCAGCGGAGAGAGGAGAGCATCATGCCAAGGATCAAGCACATCGCCATCGCAACCCAGGACCCGGAGGCCACCGCCAGGTTCTACAAGGAGGGCCTCGGCCTGCGTGAGGCCGGCCAAGTCAACTCTGTCGCGGCGGAAGGCTACTACCTCACCGACGGCTACATCAATGTGGCCATCCTCCGCTTTAAGGACGACGACGCCGCCACGACCGAGGGCGAGATCCGCTACACAGGCATCCACCACTTCGGCTTTGAGGTGGACGCAATGGCTGAGGCGGAGGAGCAAATCCTGTCAGCGGGAGCCGTCCACCGGCCGAGTAGCATCACGACGGAAAACGCCCAGCTTCCACGCCACGGCAACGTCGAGGTGAAGTTTGTCGGCCCGGACGGCGTCACCGTCGACCTCTCGGAGGCCGGCTGGGTGGGAACTGCCCCGGACTAGGCGCCGCAGCGCTGCACAACGAAACGGGGGCGGCCGAGTGGCCGCCCTCGCTCCGCTGTCTTGCCCCAATTCCCGTGCTGACATACAGCCCTTGACCGAGCGCCCTAATTGAACAGATCCCGCAGTTTCTGCAGTTCCGCTTCACTATATCGGAAGGTGGCCGGGTCCCACACCATGGTGATCTCCGGTAGTTCTACGTGTTTGGTGATAGTCCCCGTAATCCGCGTAATCGCGACCTGTGTGTAGATGAGCAGCGCTGCCCCATCTTCCACGATGCACTCATTGGTGAAAAGGGTCGGCGTGCTGCCGCATTCCATGTACTGGTTGTCCTCATCAAAATAGTCGTCCTCGGGCGTGACACCCGGCTTCAGCACGGCAAACTGGTACCCCTGTCCTATGTCAGGCTCCTGGAACACGAAGGTGAAGGTTCCTTCGCCACACAGCGGAATGACGTGGGTGATGCTGGGCGCCATGACCAGCTCCACCTCTTGGTCGACCGCAAACTTCGTCGTCAGATCCGAGTGCATGACGTTGTTCGCGTCCTCGCTGTTGCCATAGCCGAAGGCGTGGCCGAGCTCATGCCAGAGGAGGCGCCGGACGGTCTCTCCGTCGTACGGCACCCAGTCACCGAGGCAGTTGGTCTCGCCCAGGGGTGCGAGGAGCCGACGGCTCTCGCCGACGATGGTGGCCTGGTGGCCGCCCGCGTCGCGCAGCCAGCCGATGGTGAAGTCGGGGGTCTCTTGCGGCCCGGAACGGCTGACCGTAAAGCCCTCCTCGGTCCAGGACGCCAGATCTTCGGTCAACAATTGGAGCGATTCTTCCACCCCATCCGCAGCGTACTCCGGCAGGTCGTCGACGGTGTAGGTAAGCAGGCCGGTTACGATCCCTCGCAAGAAGAGGTGGCCCAATGCCCGCTCCCACTCCGCCTCCCGCTGCAGCTCCGTCCGCGTAGAAGCAAGCTCCCGCTCCGCCCGCTGCTTCGCCAAGCGGTCACGAGACGCCACTTGTTGAGCCTCCTCCGCGGCATCCATTGCTGTTTGCGCCGCCGCTTCCGCCGCGATGCGCTCCTGCTGCTCCTCTCTGGCCTGCTGCAGCGCCTCATTCTTCAGCATCTCTTGGCTGATGCCCTCCTGCTCAGCGGTCGTCCTGGCAAGTGACTCGCGCTGCGTGGCCGCCTCCGCGACGCCCCTCGCAATGCGTGCGGCGTCAAGCTGCTGCTGCAGCGTCGCCTGTTGCTGTTGCAGGGATGCAACCTGCGACTCCGCATTCACCCGGCTTTGCGTTTGCACCTGGATCTCGGCCGCCGCTTCAGTGTCGTCCAGCTTGGCCAGGTCAAGGTCGCTGCGGACCGTGAAAAGGAGGTAAGTCGTCAGGCCAATGAGGCCCAGCATCACAAGAAAACCAAGGACTGTTCCGTTCAGAAATCGTGCGTTGCCGCGCCGTCTGTTCACTTGCATGGCCAACTTCCCAAGTAGGAAAGCCAGGCCATGTTGTGGCATGGTCTGGCTCCCGTGTGATACGGAGAAAGGAGGCTCACGGAAGGGTCAGCCTCATCTCCGTGGTCTGGTAAGTAGTCTGTGTGCAATTAGCTGGTCTGACGGGTCTGGAGCGCGTGGTAGCGGAACTTCTCCCGCGCCGCGTCCAGCCGGCCTCCCTTGGCGATCTCCTGCCGGATGTTGTCTTCCGCCTCTTCAATCTCTCGGCTGATGTTCAGCACCTCTTCAACACGCTCCTGCGGGATCACCACGATGCCGTCGGCGTCGCCGATGAGGACGTCGCCGGGCGTCACGTGGACCTCGCCCAGCGAGCAGGGCTCATTGATGCCGACGCACTCCACGCGGTCCTTGCCGGTGCGCATGGTGTTGCCCCGGCTGAAGATGGGGTAGCCCAGCTCCAGGCTGCGCATCGCGTCTCGGCAGACACCGTGGATAACCGTGCCCGCAACCTTGTTGCGGTGGGCCATGATCGTCAGGATGTCGCCCCAGACGGTTGCGTTCGGCTTGCCCTCGTTGTCCAGGACCACCACGTACCCCTCGGGCACCTCGTCGATGTAGTCGCCCACGTTGCCCGGCTTCACCGCGTCGACGGGAATGGTCTTCACCGTGAAGGCCCGCCCGGCCAGTCGGAAGCTGCGGGCCAACGGCATGATGCCGACGGCCTGCCCGTTGATCCCCAGCCTGTCCAGGGCGTCGCTGATGGCGGTGGTCCCCATTGTGTTCAGCTCTTCAATGACCTTCTCCATGGACTACTTCCTTTCCAGCATGGTTTCGTAGTTGGACCCCATGACCTGGCTGATGGGCACGCCCGACAGCACGTCCTTGGTCATGAGCGCCTCTCTGGCCGCGATATCCTCCGCCGCAGCCACCGCTTCCTCCGCGTGGTCGGCCGAGATGAAGACGACGCCGCTGCTGTCCGCGATGACGAGGTCGCCCGGCTTCACCCAGACGCCGCACATCTCGATCAGCTCGTTGCACGACTCTTCGATAATGCGTGTCCGGGCGGTTACCTGCACCCCGGCGCGCCCGTAGACCGGCAGGCCCAGCTCCCGGCTCTCGTCCACGTCCCGAACGGCCCCGTCGACGATGACGCCCGCGACGCCCTTGACCTTGGCGCCGTTCGATAGGATGCCGCCCCACGCAGCGCAGTCGAGGCGCCCGCGGTGGTCGATGACAATGACGTCGCCCGGATTGGAGGCCTCGATGGCTGCCGCACCCAAGTGTCGCGTCGAACGCTCGCCACCGAAGGCTTTCATACGCGTCGTGACAACACGCCCGCAGATCTTGGCCGTCACCGTGAGGGGCCGCAGGCCAATGACCGAGCCCTTCAACCCCAACCGGTCCAGGGCGTCTGAGGCCGCACAGGCGTCGACCTTGGAGAGGCGTGCAACCAGGGTTTCCTGGGCCGCTTCCTGCGTTGCCATAGGAGTACCCCCACAAGCGGAATGCTGTGCGCAGTGTAACGCCTTGGGAGGCAATACGCTAGCAGTTTGGAGGGAATGAATTTCGCGTTTCTTGGGCAATTTCGCGAGAAACGGGGGGAGTCCGGACGGCCTGGGGCGCCGGTGTCGGGCCGCCAGAGAAGCAAAAAGGGGCCCCGCCTGACAGGCGGGGCCCCTGGTATCCGTGTCAGCTTGGACTTACGTCCACTCAACCATGCCCCAGCCGCCGCCGGTGCCGGCGTTGGTGCGGTACACGGGCTCGTAGCCGATCTTCTCTGCCTTCAGGTGTTCCAGCGCCCCCGCGATGGTGACCCAGTTCAGGGTCTCAGAGGCGGCGGAGTGCAGGCGATGGCGCGGCAGGTTCATCAGGATGTCCGCGTCGTTGTCCACCATGCCCTTGAGCGCGGTGCGGTCCAGCTCCTCGTCCACCGTGAAGTGGCTCAGGCCGCCGGAGGTCATGATGGCCACCCGGGTGCCGTTGCCGCCGCTCCAGGACTCGACGGCCTGGCGGATGGCACGGCCAAACTCGAAGCAGCGCTTGGCGCTGGGCTGGTTCGGCGGGTAGCAGGTGTTCTGCCAAATGGGAACGATGGGGATGAGGTTCTCCTCCATCACGCGCTTCACCACGAAGCTCCACGCGTGGGGCAGGCCGAACTGCCGGGGCTGGGTCACGCGGACAGTCTCCATCTCGCCGCCCTTGGAGTGCGGGTACCGGTGGCCCACTGTGCCGCCGGGGTTCTCCCGCAGGTACTTCGAGTGGGACACGTCAAAGTCGTGGTCAATCATGTACTCGATGATGTGGCGGCCCAGTTCGGAGACCACGGGGATCTCCAGCTCGCGCTGGGGGTAGCCCGCCGCGGAAGCCTTGGCGGCCTCGGATGCGTCCGGCGCCACCTTGCGGGGGTAGTAATTGATGGAGTCGCCCCAGTAGACCATGAAGGCAGGCATGTTGTCCTCGAAGAGCATCTCGTCCTGGTCGTCGCCAACCATGACGGCGATGTCGGGCTTGATGCGCTTGTAGGTCTCCGCCAGGTGGGCGATCGCCGCGTCAGTGTTTTCCTTCTGCCGCTTGTGGGTCTCATAGTTGCAGAGGTCCGCAATGCTGGGGTTGGCCCGCTCCAGGGCCTCCTCGAAGCTGTAGATCTCGCCGGTCGGAGCGAAGCACAGCTCCTTGTTCCGCTGGTCGTTGAGGGCGTGGTTTGCCCAGAGCTCAGCCGGCTGCATGAGCATCGGGCTATGGGAGGTCCCTATTCCCAAAACAATCTCTGGCATCTCTTCCTCCTTCGTCCTGTGAACCCTTACTCTTCCTGGCCGTTCTTGGTCGCAGATTATAGACCCCGGTGGGGAATGCGTCCACCACCGGGGTCAAGTGCGCAGAAACTAGGCGATGGAAAAGCGCGGGAACGCCTTCTTCGCGGTGTCCTCAAACACGTTCTTGCGGTCCTGGTCCGACAGCCAGTCAATGGACTCGATGACGGGCTTCAGGTCGTCCAGCCACTCGCCCGTCTCGGGGTTCTGGCTGGAGCCGGAACCCGGGTTCTCCGTGCCGAACATGCAGCGGTCAGTGCCGCAGATCTGGAACAGCAGGTCCAGGCTCTCCTTGTTGTACAGCACCGCGTCGAAGTAGAGCTTGCGCAGGGACTCGTCGAAGGTCTCGACGTCCTTCTCGCGCCAGCGGTGGGCGCGCCACCGGCCAATCTGGTAGGGCACCGAGCCGCCGCCGTGGCACACAATGATCTTCAGGTCCGGGAAGGTGTCCAGCGTGTTGTGGTCCATGAGGGACATGATGGCGATGCCCTCTTCCGTGATGAAGTGGTTGGAGTAGGTCTCCCTGTTGTTGCGGCAGGACGCCGTGTGGATCAGGGCGGGCACGTCCAGCTCAATCATCTTCTCATAGAGGGGGTACCAGTACTCGTCGCCCATGGGAGGCATGTAGGGGTCCTGCCCCTCTGAGGGGTCAGGGTCGATCATGACGCCGACGAAGCCCAGCTCCTTGACGCACCGCTCCATCTCCTCGAAGACGATGCTCACGGGCTCGCCCCACACCTGCGGCAGGCCGCAGACGCCGCGGTAGCGGTCGGGGTAGTAGTCGACGGACTGCTTGATGGCGTCGTTGTTGGCCTTGCAGAAGTCCTCGACGATGCTGGCAAGCGGGTCAGAGTGCATCAGCTGGAAGGGCCGCGGCGAGAGGAATTGGACGTCCGTGCCGACGCCGTCCATGCGCTTGACGTGGTTGTCGACCACTGGGCGCATGCGCTCGTCGGAAATCTTCAGGCTGCCGCGCTTGCGGTGGATGCGGCTGGAGAGCAGTCCCGCCTTGAACGCCATGAGCTCCGGCGGGCTGTTGAGGTGCCCGTGAATGTCTACAACCTTGTAGTCCGCCATGGGGCCTCCTTACGCTCTGATTTTCCTTGCGGCGGAGGAGAAAGTAGATAACACGGGCGCACGCGTACGCGCGCCGCCGCCATAAGTTAAGAGCGCCCAAAGTATCGTTCTCGGAGGGGCCCGTGTCAATCGCGCCAGCGGCAACCCGGAATTTGCCTTGACCCGATGCAGAAACCGGCGTATCCTCTGCGCACCAAAGTGGGTGGCGTGTGCCGTCCACATCACCTTGGATTGGCAAAGACATAGGGAGGATTAAAGGCATGCTCACACAGGAAGACAATGAACTGATCTGTCGAGTAGGCCCCGGCGCGCCCATGGGCGAGGTGATGCGCCGCTACTGGCACCCCTTGCTCATCTCCGACGAGCTCCCGGAGCCGGACTGCCCGCCCGTCCGTGCCCGGCTGCTGGGCGAGGACCTGATCGCCTTCCGCGACACAAACGGCAAGATCGGACTCATCGCCGAGTCGTGTCCCCACCGGGGCGCGTCACTGTTCTTCGGCATCAACCAGGAATGCGGCATCATGTGCATCTACCACGGATGGAAGTTCGACGTGAACGGTGACTGCGTCGACATGCCATCCGACATGCCCGGCAGCCAGTTCAAGGAGAAGGTGCACGTCACGGCATACCCCACCGTCGAGTCGGCCGGCGTCATCTGGGCGTACATGGGACCAAAGGAGAAGCAGCCCGCGCCGCCAAACTACATCTTCAACAACCTGCCCCCGGATCACGTCATCGCCTACCGCGTGCCCATCTACTGCAACTACCTGCAGAGCATGGAGGGCAACATCGACTCCACCCACCTGGGCACGCTGCACGTCTACCACCAGGACAAGGTTCCCGTTGACCTCGACACCGACAGGCCGGGCTACCCGTCTCCCAAGTTCGCGCTCTACTCCCGCGCAAAGTACCGCTACGCCCGCGTCGACGTACAGGACACGGACTACGGCTTCCGCCTCATCGCCGAGCGCCCCACTGACGCCGGCAACAAGTACATCCGCACTAACTGCTTTGTCCTGCCGTACACGGCCTTCATTGCAGCCCAGCGCCGAGGCGCAGCGGGCGTGCTCATCCAAGTGCCGATTGACGACTACACGAACCAGCGCGTGGGCATCCGTTACAACGTCCACGCCCCATTCACCGCCGCGGAGCGACGGCAGACCATCGAAACAGGCGCGCTAATGGACCCGAACGAGCCCAAGAAGCGGCTCAAGAGGGCCGAGAACGACTACATGGTCGACCGCTGGGCCCAGAAGAACACCATTCTGGCAGGCATCTGGCCCATCCCCGAGCAGGACTACGCCCTGATCGAGACCATGGGCGCAATCTACGACCGCACCAAGGAGCACCTCTACGGCGGCGACGCGGCCATCATCCGCTGCCGTCAGATGCTTTTGGCGATGGCCCGCAACATCCAGGAAGGGATTGACCCGCCGGGCCTCGACCCAGACATTCCGACGCACATGATCCAGTCGGAAGAGATAGTTATCGGCCCCGACGACGACCCGTGGCTCGTCGCGGCAGACGCCGGCGAGACCACCAAGCGAGGTGAGCGCCTCCGGTAGCTGACCTCAGCAACGGAAAGGGGGACGGGTTTTCAGGCTAAACGCCTGTACCGTCCCCCTATGTTTTGGCAAGGTGACCGAGCCCGGACTGGCAACAAGAGGAGAAAGGAGCGGATCAATGACAATGCCACTTAGTGGAATGGGGTTACGGTTGCTCCTGATTATGGTGCTGGCAGTCGCCCTCTCCGCGGCCTGCTCCAGCAGTGACACCGGTGGAGGAACCCAGACGGCGCCCGTACAGCAGGCCGCGCCCGCCGCTCCTCAGGTCCCGGCCCCAGCGCCGGCGGCCGCAATGCCCGCCGAAAGCGCGCCAGGCACCGCAATGGCGCCGGCCGCAGCAGCCAAGCCCGTTGCGGACCCAGGGGCAGCGCCCAGAGAAGCCCTGGAAGCCAAGATCCAGCGTGTTGTATTTGGCGTCAACGTGCTGAGCCAGGAGTACAGCATCATGCGCCACGGCAGTCAGACCCAGTCCATCCAGTACCGCCCGGAGTACGAGCATCTCGTTGCCCTGGACCCTGATACCGGGCAAACGATCCCGGAGCTGGCGACGGAGTGGTCACTTGAGCCGGACGGCCTCTCCTTCCGTTTCAAGTTGCGGAAGGGTGTCCAGTTCCACCGCGGCTGGGGAGAGTTTACGGCGAGGGACGTAATCCACACCCATGAACAGCTCGCGCTCCCGGACTCGGAGCACGCCCAGGCCTTCAGCTGGGCGCGGGACGTCAGCAGGGTGGATGCCGTTAATGACTACGAAGTGATCTTCCGCCTCACCAGCCCCGACGCGAACTTCCTGAGCAAGTTGGGTGAGCAGCAGAGCATGATGCCCATCCAGAGCAAGGCCAACTTTGACGCTGAGGGCGAGCCGACAACTCCGGAAGCGTTGTTCATCGCCGGCACGGCGCCGTACCAGATGCAAAGCCGGTCCCTCTCCAGCTACATCCGCTTTGAACGGCCTGAGGGGAATCACTGGCGCATCACACCGGACTTCGAGGAGTTTGAGTACAAGTTCGTGGCTGAACCTTCAACCCGCCTCGCCGGCTTGCTGGCGGGCGAAATGCACATAGCCGACATTCCCAAGGACCTGCAGCCGCAGGCAACCGGCAAGGGCATGGGCATCGCCAACGGCAACGTTCCCGGCCTGCGGACGTGGGTCAATATTTCCTGCTGCTGGGCGGACCCGGAGACGGGGGCATACCCCGCCAGACCCGACAGTCCATTGACCGACGTTAGAGTGCGTAAGGCGCTGTCCAAGGCCATTAACCGCCCGCTCCTCAATGAGGCCTTCTTCCGGAACTCGGCCTCCCCAATGTACATGAACCACTTCCACCCCACTCGGCTGGCGTGGAACCCTGACTGGGAGACCAACTTCCCGGAGCAGCACGGCTATGACCCAGCCGCGTCCCGAGCGATCCTTGCGGAAGCCGGGTACAACGAGAACAACCCGCTCGAGACCAACTTCGACATCGCGGAGTTGCCCCACTACGCTGGAGCCAGCGACCTGGGCGAGGGCATCATCGGCATGTTCGACGACGTCGGAGTGAAGGTGAACATACTCACCAGAGAGTCCGCGATACGCTCGGCCGCGCGACGAGCATTCAAGGACGCCAACCACCTCATCGTCTCGGCGTCCAGTTCTGACCATTTCTTCGGGTTCGCGGTGTGGACCACGCCCATCTTCTCAAAGACCAACGCCAACAACATTCCCGCAATCAACGACATTACGAGGACGGGAATGCAAACACTGGACCCTGAGGCGCAGTTTAACGTTTGGAGGGACATAGGGAACGCATACTATGATGCCTACCTGACCCTGCCGCTCTTCTGGCTCCCGGCGGAGGCGGTATACAACCCGGAGTTCATCTCCGACTATGTCTTCCCGGGGTCCATCACCGGCACGTGGACGCACATCCAGAACATCAGGGCAGCCCAGTAGCGCTTGACGCCCAGCGAGGCGCCAAAACCAGGGCTGAACACCCCACCCTTGCGCGGGGTTCCTGCGCTCAGGGGTGGGGTGTTCTTAAGCATTGAGGTGAACTCCTTACACCCTTCTGGTTAAAGGCGGGGGCTTGCAAAGGCACGCAATGACGGATATGACTCATCATCCGGGGTGCAATCGAGCAAGGCAGACCGACTTGCGGGCGCTGCTTCTGTGCGTGTTGGCGTTGGCTGCAGCGTGTGTGAGTCAGCAGCCCGCAGCCCTTGAGGGTCCCGCCCCGGCGTCGGCGCCGCGGCTGCCCGTTACGCCGGAGTCTGGACTGGTTCCACCGCCCTCCCCACTTCCTGTCGCTGCGGTCTCGACTGCCCCCCCTGCGCCCGTGTCCACAGCCACTCCGGTCCCCGCCACCACGGTGCCCACGGCGGTTCCCACGCCCGCGTCGACCCCAACACCCGAACAGGACCCATGGGCTGCCTTCTGGTCTATCCCCTGGATTGCGGACGGCGTGCGTCCCGTCCCGGAATCTGGTTCCTCCGGCATCTACGACGACCCTATGAAGTATGAGGTCGAGTACGTCGCGCTGTTGGAGGGTCTGGGCCACACCTCTCCCCGCTTCTTCTCTGTCCTGGTACGGGAGTCGTGGGTTCGGGACGGGTTCAATCGTGTTGAGATGAACGTGTTCTCTGACCTCCTGGATATCGGCTTCCGGGATGAAGAGGCAGCATTGAGGATCATGGGGCTCCCCATCTTTGACGCCATCACGCTCGGGACCCATTCCATTGTTGACACGCTGTCCCAGCTCTTGGAAAGGTCCGGCCAGTTGGCGTTGCGCTCGGTGCTTGAACACCCGTCCCTCGACGTCTCCAGCCATGATCGGATGTTCCTGAGTATCAACCAGCTGGGATTGGCGCAGGAAAACCCGAGGGCTGCGGAGGACCTCGATTCCTTGCCGTGGGTGGCGGACGGCGTTTCTCCCGCAGAGGCTCCCGGCTTCATCACCCTGGCCTACCTTGCAGTGGAGCACGATGCACTCTTTGACCCGCTCTTTGCAGCCGTGATGGCCAAGCACTGGATGCAGGACGATTTCACCGCCAATGAGCGCCGCGCCGTCATTGGGCTGCAGGGAATCGCTCGGGGGATTGAAATGGATGGGCTGTCCACAGCCTTGCGCATCCTCCGGATGCCTTTCATGGATTCGGTGAACGGGGCAGACGGCGCGGCGGCGGATTCCCTGGGAGACCTCTTCTGGAGCCTCGGCGGAGATGCGTTCAGGCAACTGCTGGAGCATCCCGCCCTGGTAGACGGCATCACTGACGACCAGGCTGTTCAGGTAGGGATGCTGCCGATGACAGCCCCTGACCGCCCAGATTTGACGGAGGCATTGCTCGACCCTTCCCGGATCACCATAGACAAACGGGACATCCAACTCCCACACACCGGGGATGTGGTGCTGGCCGTGGTGCACGTCACCCCCGGCGCGCAACACCCCACCATGGACATTCTGGAGCGCATGGTGCGCCACCACGAGGCATTCATGGGCATCCCCTATCGCTGGGACTACATCGCCGTCCTCGTCGCGGACGTCAACAACGCGGCCGGCGGTGGTGGGCCCGCCGCGTTGTTGACCATTGATCCGGGCAGGGAGCCGGACGCTTTGCTCATCGCCCATGAGTTGGCCCACGTGTACTGGCCCTACTCCCCCGGTGGATCGCCGAAGGCGCGGCGACGTTCATGGAGCGCCTGACGTATGAGGAGCCGTTCTCACCGCCTGTGTGCAGCAGTGCGGACAATCTGCTCCAGTGGGAGGAGAGATCACAAGGTCTCCCACGGCTTGGAGACAGCTGCCACTACTGGTTGGGGTATGGCCTCTTCCAGGACCTGTACGAGGCCCTCAGCGACACCGCCTTCCGCCCGGCCTTCTCCCGCCTCTACGTCTCGCTGCGGGACGAGGCCCATGCCGGCCCCTGTTTCGGGATCGAGCGCGGCGTCTGCTACGTTCGGGCCGCCTTCATGGATGAAGCCGACTCGGAGGAAGCGGCTGCCACCGCCGAGCGCATCATCGACCACTGGTATGACGGTCCCGGTCAGACGGCTGCGCCGTAGCCGCCAGGCCACCCCTCGCCTGCCTCCTTCGCCACCCCGCCCTCTTCCCCACCTCGCGCCCCTGTGCTACCATCCCGAAAGTTTCGCTCTTGCATGGCCTACGGCCGTGCTATGCCGCAAAGGAGAAGTCATGATTATCGACGTCCACGGGCATTACACCACCGCCCCGCGTCAGCTCCGCGAGTGGCGAGACCGCCAAATCGCCGACTACCCCTCGGGTCGCCCGTTCCGCGAGCCTCTGGATATCAGCGACGATGAGATACGCAAGACCATCATCAACGGGCAGCTCAAACTGCAGCAGGAGCGCGGCACAGACGTCGCCCTCTTCTCACCCACTGCCGGGGGCATGGCCCACCACTACGGCGACTTCAACACCAGCCTCCAATGGACCCGGACCGTCAACGACCTGGTGAAGCGCGTCGCGATGCTCTTCCCCAGCAACTTCATCCCCGTTTGCCAGTTGCCGCAGTCGCCCGGCGTGGAGCCGGAGACGTGCCTGGAGGAGCTGGACCGGTGCGTGAATGAGCTCGGCTTTGTCGCGTGCAACGTCAACCCAGATCCGTCGGACGGCTACTGGACCGGCCCGCCCATGACGGACAAGTGGTGGTACCCGCTCTATGAGCGGATGGAGGAGCTTGAAGTGCCCGGGATGCTGCACGTCAGCATGTCCTGCAACCCCAATTTCCACGGAACGGGCGCCCACTACATTAACGGCGACACCACCTTCTTCATGCAGCTCATAGAGGGGGACCTCTTCAAGGACTTCCCCAATCTGAAGTTCGTCATCCCCCACGGCGGCGGGGCCGTTCCCTACCACTGGGGCCGCTACCGGGGCATCAACCAGGACAGGGGCAATGCGCCCCTGGAAGAGCGCTTCCTGAACAACATCTACTTCGACACCTGCGTCTACCACCAGAAGGGCATCAACGCGCTCACGGAGATCATCCCGGTCGACAACATCCTCTTCGCGTCCGAGATGATCGGCGCCGTGCGTGGCGTCGACGCCAACACCGGCCGAAACTTCGACGACACCAAGCCCTACGTCGACAACTCGCCGCACCTGTCGGACGAGGACCGGCAAAAGATCTTCGAGGACAACGCGAGGCGCGTATACCCACGCATCAACAACTACCTGAAGTAAGGGGCAGTATCGCGCATGATCATCGACAGCCACGGGCATTACACGACGCTGCCGCCGGCAGTGGATGCTTGGCGCTCACGCCAGATAGCTGAGCTTGCGTCGCCCGCCAAGGGCTCCATTCGCGTCAGCGATGACGAGATCCGGGAAACCCTTGAGAACGGCCAGATAAAGCGGCTGCGGGAGCGCGGCACGGACAAGATGTTCTTCTCGCCGCGCGCGTCCTCCATGGGGCACCACTTCGGCGGCGAGAAGATCAGCCTCTACTGGACTCAGCACTGCAACGACCTCATCGCGCGTGTCGTCAGCCTCTACCCGGACGACTTCATCCCCGTATGCCAGCTTCCCCAGTCGCCCGGTGTGCCGCCCAAGGCATCCATCGAGGAGCTGGAGCGGTGCGTGAACATGGGCTTCGTCGGCTGCGTGATGAACCCTGACCCATCGGGCGGTTACTGGACTGACCCGCCCCTCAGCGACAAGGATTGGTGGTATCCCTTCTACGAGAAGCTGATGGAACTGGACACGCCTGCAATGGTGCACGTTAGCGCCACGTGCAACCCCAACTTCCACAGCACCGCGTCTCACTACATGAACGCGGACACCACGGCCATCGTCCAACTGCACCAGAGCACCGTCTTCCAGGACTTCCCCGGCCTTAGGATCATCGTTCCCCACGGCGGCGGCGCCATTCCCTACCAGTTTGGCCGCTACAGGGGCATTGCTCTGCGCGACGGCTTCCAGCCCTTTGACGAGTTCATCAAGAACATCTACTTCGACACGGCCATCTACGACAGGAACGGTCTGGAGCTGCTGCTCAAGGTGGCGGGCATCGACAACGTGCTCTTCGCCTCGGAGATGATCGGCGCGGTCAACGCCATTGACCCGCAGACTGGCCGCTACTTTGATGACCTCAAGCCAACCATCGACGAGATCGACTGGCTTACCGATGAGGACCGCACCAAGCTCTTTGAGGGCAACGTCAAGCACGTTTACCCTCGGCTCAGGCAGCACTTGAAGGACTAAGCCAAAGGAGGCAAGCCATGAAGCTGGTGTTCTTCAACGATTACCGCCTCGGTGTCCTGAAGAAGGAAGAGGACCGGGTTGTGGACATGACCCTGGCCCTTGAGGAGATACCCCGCGTGGGCCCCGGTGACTATATGTGCCGGCTCATCGAGCGTTGGAACGGCTTCAAGGTCCGGCTGGAGCGCAACGCCATCGACCTGCCCGGCATCCCGCTCAGCGACGTGCAGCTCCGGGCGCCCATCCCCAAGCCGGGCAAGATCCTCTGCATGGCCGCCAACTACCTGGAGAACGGCTACCTCACAGAGCCTCGGCCCATCAACGGTTTCCTCAAGAACCCCAGCGGTGTCATCGGCGACGGCGACACCATCCACCTGCCCGCCGCTGAGGCGACCATCTTCCACCACGAGGCTGAGCTCGGGCTGGTTATCGGCCGCAAGGCGCGGAACATCTCCGAGGACGAGGCATACAGCTACGTCTTTGGCTACGTGAACTTCATCGACGTTTCTGCGCGGGGCCTCGGGCCGCAGGGCGCCGACACCTTCCTGCAGGGCAAGTCCTACCACTACTTTGCCCCCATGGGCCCCTACCTCGTCACCGCCGACGAGGTGCCCGACCCACAGGACGTGAAGGTGCAGCTCTGGGTAAACGACGAGCTCCATCAGGACTACAGCACCAGCGACATGGGCCACTCCATCCCCAAGACCATCGCGTGGCTCTCCACCATCGTCACCCTCAACCCGGGCGACGTGATCGCGCTGGGCACGAACCACCAGGGCCTCGGCGCTCTGCAGGACGGTGACAAGGTGGAGCGAGAGAGCCCCGGCCTCGGCCGCCTGACCAACTACGTCTCGGACCCGAGGAAGCGCGAGTGGCCCCGAGGCATCGACCAGGAGATGGCGGACCGCGTCGCCGGCAGGATCTAAGCCAACGGCCTTATGCCACGGAGGTAAGAAGCAACCATGAAGCTGGTCATGTACAACAACTATCAACTGGGCCTGCTCCAGGATGGGGGCGTCATCAACCTGTCCGAGTCCCTCTCGGACGTAAACGCGCCCACGCCGCAGGACCTTGTCAACGCCGTCATCGCCGACTTCGAGGGCACGTTCCGGGCACGCATTCAGGAGATCGCCTCCAAGGCGCAGCCCATCTCGTTGGATCAGGTGCATCTCCGCTCGCCGCTGCCGCGGCCGGGCAAGATCCTCTGCATGGCGGCCAACTACCTCGAGAATGGCGCGCTCCCGGAGCCCAAGCCCATCAACGGGTTCTTCAAGTCGCCGGAGTCCGTCATCGGCGAGGGCGAGACGGTCGTCCTCCCTACCGTGCACGAGGCGCCTGTCTTTCACCATGAGGCTGAACTCGGCGTGGTAATCGGCAAGGAAGCGGTTGACGTTTCCGCGGAGAACGCCTTTGACCACATCTTCGGTTACGTCAACTTCAACGACGTCTCCGCGCGGGGTCTGCATCCCAACAGCTTCCTTTGGATGAAGTCCCATGACACCTTCGGGCCGTTGGGGCCGTGGCTTGTGACCGCCGACGAAGTCGAGGACGCACACAATCTGCAGGTGCGGCTGTGGATCAACGGCCAGATTCGACAGGACTACAGTACCAACGACATGGCCTACAAACTCCCGGAGACCATCGAGTGGCTCAGCTCTATCGTCAAGCTGGAGCCGGGAGACCTCATCGCCACCGGCACCAACCACCAGGGCCTCGGCCCTATCCAGAACGGCGACATCATGGAGATGGAGATCGACGGGCTGGGCAGGATCACAGTGACCGTGAAGGACGAACTAAACCGGGAATGGCACCGGGGGGTGGACACCGATATTGCGGACTGGGTCGCGGGCCGCTCGTCGGAGCCCCCGTCTTGGGCGCGCCGATAACAGTTGGAAAGAACAAAGGAGGAGTCATGGCAGGACAACGGCTGAACAACATCATCAAGGCCTTGGAAGAGGGGAAGCCCGCCATCACGACGTTTGCAGGCCCCAGCATCGACAACGCAATCTCGGTCAGTTCGGCCAAGTACGACGGGGTCGTGTATGAGTCCGAGCACAACCCGTACGACATCGGGGTGCTGCGCCACTGTCTGCAGTACATGCTGAACCGCAAGCAGATCCTGGACGGCGGCACCTTGGCGCCGGCAGTGACCCCCACGGTCCGCATCCCCCCCAACGGCGGCGAGATGAACCAGTGGCTGGCCAAGCAGGTACTGGACATCGGCTACTACGGAATCGTGTGGCCGCACGTGAGCACGGTTGAAGAGGCCTACAACGCCGTTTCCGCCTGCCGCTACCCCCGCCCGCGCGATGCCGAGTACTTCGAGCCCGAGGGCCAGCGCGGCGACGCCCCCGGCAACGCCGCCCGCTACTGGGGCCTTTCCCAGCAGGAGTACTACAAGAAGGCCGACGTCTGGCCCCTCAACCCGGAGGGCGAGATCCTCTGCATCATCATGTGTGAAGAGGTCAAGGCCATTGAGAACCTGCCGGACATGCTGAAGGAAGTCCCCGGCATCGGCGTGGTCCTCATCGGCGAGGGCGATCTGTCGCAGAACTTGGGCCACCCGCGTGACTACTACCACCCCATCGTGGTGGAGGCCATGGCAGAGATCCGGGCGATCTGCAAGGAGCACAACGTGCCCGTAGGCCACCCGCACGTGGGCCTGGACAACATCGACCACGTCATCGAGGACGGCTACCGCTACCTCATGGTCGGAGCGGAGCGCTCCTACAACGGCCTCAACAGAGCGCTGGAGCTGGCCGGCAGGGCGTAGACCACTAACCGCTAGTCCTGGAATGTAAAGAAGAGGGGTCCCCAAAATCGCGGGACCCCTCTTCTTTGGCTGTCAGCAGTATGTTGAGAACTGCCTGTCAAGTGGCTCGGCTACTCTGACTCCGCCTCCTCGAACACCCACCGCGTCGCGTTCTGCGGGAAGTTCGCCTCCGTCCACCCGAACGCCACCCGCGGCGCCATGCGGTACATCACAGCGCCCATGTTGACCAGATCCATTTCCTCGGAACCGGGTTTGAAGCCATACTTGGGATTGAAGGTTTCCTCAAATCGGCGAATAGCCTCGGCGTCGCCCGTAACCTCGGTCATGACTCCCTCAAGCACCACCACCTCGTCACCGCTCTCCAGATGCACAGTCGCCCTTGGGTCCGCCGAGATGTTGCGTCCCTTGCGTGAATTGGCCCCGGTCCCGAAGTGAAAGGCGCCGTCGAACCACACACCCCAAACCGGCATCGCATGTGGTCTGCCGTCCGGTCGGGCGGTGACCACCCAGTAGTTTCGCGACGCCGTCAGCCGCTCCTCGGCCCACGCCCACGGAAGGATCTCACCCTCCTCCGGTGACGCCAATCCATATGACTCAGGCATCACGGGCCGGCTTGCGGTGGGAGGACTGTCGTTTGTGGGAACTCGTTGCTGTTCCATGAAGGCTTCCTCCAGCGAGTGTGAAAAAGAGACCATGCGTATGAAATCAGAACAGCGTATCAGGTCGGCGCTCCGCTCCGTACTTTGGGGACATGCAGAGCTGCTGAAAGCACTGCGTGTCACGGTCAGCGCGGCAGTCAAGCCTACGCCCGGCGGGCTGGCGCCTGGTACTCACCCACCAGCATCGAGCCCTCCGTGACCCGCTCCTGCGGCGCACGGGCCAACACCATCTTCTCGGGGAGCACGATGCCGCCGGAGAACACCAGTCGCATTGCGGCGTCAACGCTGATGTCGGTCTCCATCACGTCGTCCTCGTGGATGAATGCCATGTTGCCGGATGTGGGGTTGGGTACAGTCGGGATGTACACCACTGCTAGTGACTGGGACCGGTCGGGGGTGAAGACTCGGCCGGTGACAAACCCTAGAGCCACCATGCCCTCCCTGGGCCACTCCACAAACACCACCCGGGTAAACGTGGCCGACGAGGTGAGAGAGGTGATGCCCTGCTGGGTAATCTTGTAGAACGTCTTGACCATGGGAACACGGCTCAACACCTCATCCTTGAATACCAGGATCTTGCCGCCGATACGCGTGGAGTCCATCCACCCGATGAAATAGAAGATGACAATGAGCGTGATGAGCCCGAAGCCGGGAAAGTCCCATGCCCGGTTCATGACAAAGGGCAGGGAGCGAATGTAGCCGTCCGCCTTTCCAATCAGGAACGCCAGCAGTATCACCGTCACAAGGAGGGGGATAAGCGCCACAAAGCCCTGTAAGGTGCGCGACTGGATGTGGCTCTCCACTCGCTCGAATATGTTGGGTTTCTTCTCTTCTTCCTGATCCAACTCCTCTGGAGTGTTGCCGTCGTTCTGGTTCGTCATCCTACCTCTCCTCCCTCTAGCCGGAAACCAGAGTGCTTCGGCGCCGGAATGCAGCTGTTTCACCGTAAGCCGTGCCGTCATTCCTATGTCCGTCCGACACGGCTCCCAAAGGAAATAGATGCTCTTGCGGAATTCAGCACAAATTGTGTCCCAGGACGCCCTCCACGTCAAGGCATTTTGTTACCGATGGGCCCGTATGCAGGAGAAATTAACGCGACTAATGAGCAACACCATTACGTGTTAGACAGTATCGTCGTCATATCCGGTGTTGTACCTGTGACGACGCCATGATATGCTGGGTAAAAGACTAGGACTGAGGGAAACGTGGGAGATAGTACGCTCGTCGAATTCATACGGGACATCTTCATCATTCTTGCCGGCGGCGCATTGGTGTTCTGGTCGTTGGTGATGGTAATCATCGCAATTCTGGTCTACAAGAGACTGAACGCCACCCTGTCCGCCGCCCGCAATGCCGCCCACAATCTCTCGGAAAGCGGACAGGCCTTTAGGGACTCGTTCGCAGGTAAAAATCCCCTCTTCGGCATCGCCGCAGCGGGATTCGGCAAGGCGATCAGCGCACTTGTCCGCTCCGCTTTCAGGCGATAGCCCAGAACACCAGGGGGCAAATACATGGAGGAAGTGTTATGGCAAACGACAATGGAGGACATTTCATGAATGCATTCATCCTGGGAGCGGCTATTGGATTCGTCGCTGGTGTCCTGGCGGCGCCACGATCCGGCCAAGAGATGCGCGATGAGATCAACGAGCGCACGCGCGGAATCCGCGAGCAGGTGGAGCACTTGGCGGAACGCGTCCGCCACCAGTTGTACCCTGAGAGTGACGCCTCCGGCGACGGCCCTCGGGACAACTAGTCCGGGAACCCTTTCCCCAGTTCACACCCAACAGGCGGGCCTGGAATGACACAGGCTCGCCTGTTCTCCAGTTTCCAAGAATTCCCTGCTGTCTGCCGCCCGTAATACAAGCATTAAGCAACCCGGTGGCCCTGACTCTACTTGCCCGGCACAGAGCAGTTTTTTCATTCACATTTAACGCTCTTTTTACGCTCTGTTATTTCCTAGGGCGTAATTGCGGATGACAGCGATTGTCAACCGTATTAACAAGGGTTGTGATGGTTGAGCCTGACAACCACACCACTCTCCCAAGATCCAGCCATAATGAGATTTCTCAAATACCAGAAGATCGCGGAGCAGGCCAAGGTTCATTCAGGAGGCTCAGGAAAAGCTCCAGAAGCTGCTGGAGGACTAGCAACGGACACCTGCGTACGTTCGGGCGCTCCCCGCCTCATGAAATGAGCGCCGCCGGCCAATCCCTCGTTCCGCCGGAAGGTCCCTTGCCTCAGGTCCGCCAGACGGACACAATGCGTCCAACCGTCCACCAAGGAGTCGAGCAAATGATCATGGCCACTACCAGCGAACTGCCCGGCATGACCGTCAAGGAAGTGAAGGGACTGGTCCAGGGGAACACCATTCGGGCGCGTAACGTCGGCCGCGACATCATGGCTGGCCTTCGCACCCTCGTTGGCGGGGAGATCACGGAGTACACACGGCTGATGACCGAGTCCCGCGCCCAGGCCACGCAGCGCATGGTCGACGAAGCGGAGAAGCTTGGCGCGAACACCATCCTGGGTGTGCGCTACACCACATCGACGGTCATTGCCGGCGCCGCGGAGCTGCTGGCGTACGGCACGGCCGTCGTCGCAGAGGAGTCCTCGTAGAGAGGGCGCCTTACCCCTCTTCTTCCTCTATCCGGCGTCGCAAGAAGTGCCTGCCAAAGGCCACACCGGCAAAAAAGGCTGTAGCCACCAGCGCCATTGCGGGCCCGGACGGCAAGTCAGCGTAATACGAGAGGTAGAGTCCCGCCACTGCCGAAGTCCCGCCAATCGCCGCGCCCCACAGCATGACGCCCACAAACCGCCGGGCGATCAGGTAGGCCGTCGCAGCTGGAGTGATGAGCATCGCCATGACCAGCACAATGCCCGCCGCCTGAATGCCGATGACGATCACCAGCGCCAACAGACCCAGGAGAATGTACTCCACCACTCCCGTCTTGATGCCGATGACCTTGGCCCCTATTGGGTCAAAAGTTGTGTACACCAGTTGCCAGTGGTACACATAGAGCCCAACCACCACCAGGGCAGCCAACCCCAGCGAAACCACAACTTCAGTCGAGGAAACGCCAAGGACCTGACCCAACAGCAAGTCCTCAATGTTGACCGTTATGCCAGTCGCGCGAGACATCATGACGAGGCCCAGTGCAAACATTCCCGCGAAGATTATGCCAATAGACGTGTCCTCGCTGATGCCGGTGCGGCGGGCGACCCCTCCCATTATGACTGCGAGGAGGACAGCCGCGGGTACAGCGGCAATAAACGGGCTGAACCCCAGCAGAAAGGCCAGCACCATCGCCGGCAGGACCGAGTGCGCCAGGGCATCCCCCATGAAGGCTCGCCCCCGGGTGATGACGTAGGCGCCCAACGCCGGGCACATGATGCCCACGAGCAATGACACGATGAGCGCCCGAACCATGAAGCTGTATTGGAAGGGGTCGAATAATATGTCTATCATGCAGGGCCGTTCGTCTCTGCCTCGGCCATGTTGTGAGAGTGGCCATGCCACATGCCTCGCCCGTGCCAGTGGCCTTGTGTGAAGTCCATCCCGTGCGACCCGTAGAGCTCTTGCAGCACCTCCGGGGTGAAGGCCTCCACCGGCGGGCCCCATGCGCAAACGTGACGGTGGAGGCACAGGACCATGTCAAAGCGCTCGGCGAGATTGGACAGGTCATGGGTGGCCAGCATGATGATACAGCCGTCGTCCCGAAGGGAGCGCAGCACATCCACGATTTCTTGCTGCGCCCCAACGTCGACGCCGCTGAATGCCTCGTCCAACAGGACAATATTGGCTTCTTGCGCCAGCGCCCGGGCGATGAATACCCGTTGGCGTTGCCCGCCGGAGAGTTCGGTCATCAGGGATGAGCGCCGGTCCCAAAGTCCTACGCGATCGAGGCTGTTTCGCACCAATTCGCGGTCCTGGCGCCCCGGGCGGCGGAGCGGGTTCCCGCCGCTCCGCCCCAGCATGACGACGTCCATGACGGTTGCCGGAAACCGCCAGTTGATGCTGTCCTTCTGAGGGACATAGGCCAACGCGCCGTGGAAGTCCACTTTGCCCTTCGTGGCGGGCAAGACGCCGGCGATGACGTCAAACAGCGTGCTTTTGCCTGCGCCGTTCGGCCCAAGGATCCCCACAAGGGCGCCCCCTCGGACGTTGAAGGTAACGTCTGAAAGGGCTCGGAAGGCGCTCCGTTCCACCGTTACGTGGGCGACGCTCAGTTCCGGACGCGTAGCAATTGAAGTTGCCATCCCTACCCCTCGCTTCGGATCCTACCGCAATGCCGCGACTATGCGGTCTACGTTGGTCCGCACCATGGTTATGTAGGTGCCCGCGTCGCTGCCGGGGGTGCCCAGCGAGCCTGAGTATAGGCGGACAAGCTCTGCTCCGGATTCTTCTGCGACGGCCTGCGCCAGCCGCTCGGTGACCGTCGTCTCACCGAATATCGCCGGGACTTCGTACTCTTCAACATCATGTGTCAGCTCTGCCAGGTCTGCAGGAGACGGCTCGACGTCAGTCGTTGTGCTCAGCACGACGCCCACGACCTCGAAGCCGTACCGTATGGCGAAGTAGCCGAAGCTGTCGTGAGAGGTAACCAGCAGGCGGCGCGCCTCCGGCACCTCGCTCACTCGGCCCGTGGTCCATTGGTCCAGCTCCAACAGCTGCCGGTTGTACGCGTCTGCGTTGAGCAGGTAGGTGTCAGCGCGGTCGGGGTCGAGGGCCCCAAGACGTCCCGCTATGTCATTCACCGCGCTCTGGACTCGGATAGGATCGAACCAGAAGTGGGGGTCTTCAAGCCCATGGCCATGCCCCTCGTGCTCTCCCTCGCCTTCCTCGGTGAAATGCTCGATTTCCTCGATGACCTCTTCAGGGGTAAGCGTTCCAGCCTGGGCTTGCAGCAGCAGCTCAACCACCATGGCCGGCAGCTCTTCTTCCTCCTCCATTGCCATGCTTTCCATCAGCTCGCCAATCTCTACCAGGCCTTCCACGGCTGTGATCTCGCCTTCTTCAACCTCATGGACGATATGGCTCAGCTCTTCGAGCAGTTCCACCTCGTCCGCGTGGGTGGCCGCAAACTCAATGGGGTCGATACCCTCGCCAAGCTCGATGACCGTCGCGGGGTCCCTTGTGGCGTTGTGCAGCAACTCCTGCAGCCACGCTCCCTCCAGACCCAGTCCGATGCTCAGGACCAGCTCAGCGTCAGCTATCTGGGTAACGTCCCGGGCGCCTGGCTGGAAGGTGTGTGGGTCAGCGCCGACTGGCAGGAGACTGAAGACCTCCACGTTCTCCCCGCCGATGTTGCGCACCCAGTCCGCGACGATGTTGTTGGTGGTGACTACGCTCAACTTGGGCTGGGCGGCGGCCCCGCCGGAACATCCCGCAAAGGCAGCGGCCAGCAGCAGCCCCATTAGCAACGCCGCAATCCATCCCATGACCCGAACCTTGTGCATTCCTCGCATGTCCATATCACCTTCTCCCAGTATTTGTGCGCTATTGGCTAGGAACCCACTAACTCAGCGTAGGCGTCATCGTGGTCGTGCGTGTGCGCATGCCCGTGCCCGTGCAGATGGACGGGCGGCTTCATGTGTTCGTCCTGGAGGCACGTCGGGCAGGTGACGTACAGATCGATGCGATGCCCGACAATGACCCCTGGAATCTCCGCGCTCAGCGCTCGAAGGAACCGTTCCAGCGTGGCGGCGCGGAACTCTGAGACCATGCCGCAGCGGATGCAGACCGTGTGGTGATGGTGTTCCACCCGGGAGGGGCTGTACCGCGGTGCGCCATTCATCATATTCAGCCGGCAAATGGCCCCGACGTCCTGGAGGAGTTTCAGCGTGCGGTAGATTGTGGCCCTGCCCAGTCCCGGCAGCTCCGTCACAATCTCCTCGGCGGTGAAACCCTCCTGTTTGGCCTCCAGCGCGCCAATGATCTCCCGGCGCGGAAGCGTAAGGCGGTATCCGTTGTCCTCAAGGATCGCCATGAAGTTGGATCGAACTGCTTTTTCTGTCATATTGATACTCTATATCAATTTTTTCTCAATTGACCCGCCGTTTGTATCAATTTCATGTTATCCGAGTTCCGCTTAGATATGGCCGACGGGCAAGACGCTATGATGATACTTTATCTCAATAATCTTGTCAAGATGCTCAATACCACTATTTTTGCCTTGCCTGTCACCTTGTCGCCGGACTGGCGGCGTGGAGGGAGCTATAGAATCAACGCGCGCGCCGCCGGGCGCTGTCACAACGCGGTCTCCGCGGTCTCCGGACCCTCGCCCCGGTCCTCGCGGTGGCGGCGCCCGCATGACCAAGGCGTCCTCGGAAAGAGAGGGGCAATGGCGAAATCAGGTGAACCCGCCCCCCAATCGATTGTAACAACCTCCTCCTTGTCGGTGCTCGCGGAGACGCAGGATGGGGTGCTCTTCGCTCATATAGCTGGACGCCCGGACGGCCAGAACATTCCCATCTTCCGGCAAACGCTTGAGTCGCTGCCACTCGGCGGGCGCCAATTGTTCCTCCTCGACACGAAGGGTCTCACCTGCATCGCCAGTGACGGGCTCCGCGTTCTCTGGGCCTTCGGCGGAGTCTCTCAGAGGGATCATACAAAGTGGCCCTTTGCACCGTCCTGCCCAACATCACAACCATCTTTGAGATCAGCGGCTTTACCCGGATCATAGCCATCTGCCCCAATGTGCCGGCAGCCAAAGCGGAGGTCCCAGGTTAGGCTGCAATACCGCAGAACTTCCTTCCAGCCCTCCTCTATATTCCCAAGTTGCGGAAAAGGCACTAGACCCAACGCCGCATCTTGGCTACAATCTGCATACCTTACGTTCGGGGTGGGTCAGTCTTTGGCCAATCCGTTCCCGGTAGGGTAAGGCTCGCCGCCGCAGGCGAGCGCCCTCGCAGGGAGCGGAACCGGGACTTCGGCCAGGACGGTCTTCCACACTTGAGCCTACCGGAAGGAGCAGGGTCAATGAGCACAGATGACCGCCAGAGTGAAGCCAGGACAGTTGCCGACTCCAAGAACCTCACCGTCAGCGGTGAGACCAGCAATGGTGTTTTGCTAGCCAGCGTCGCCGGCCGTGTCGACGGCAGCAACGCCCAGGACTTTCAGAGCGCCATAGAAACACTTTTGGGTGACGGCGCCGCTGCCCTTGTCATGGACTTGGAAAACCTCGCCTACATCAGCAGCGCCGGTCTCCGTGTAATCCTGCTGATCTCCCGGCAGATGCAGGGTCGGTCCGGCAAGTTTGGCGTCTGCGGGTTGACCGGCCCCATCAGCGAGGTGTTCGCCCTCAGCGGCTTCGACAAGATTATCCCCATCCACGCCGCTCGGGCAGACGCCCTTTCGGCGCTTGGTGGCTAGGGCAACTCTCAGTCGTACCGTGACTGGCCCGGCCATCCAGGGAAGTCCCTGTAGGCGTCAATGCCGGATACGCTTCTAGTAGCCCTGCCAGGGAGTGAAATACGCATGGAACAACCTGCGGAGAACGAACGCACCTATAAAATCCTCGTGGTAGACGACGAGCCCGACGTTGAGCCGCTGGTGCTCCAGCGCATGCGGCGGCGCATTCGCTCGGGCAGGTATTCGTTCGTGTTCGCGCAGAATGGCGTCGAGGCCCTTGAGCGGCTCCAGAATGACGGCACCATCGACATGGTGGTTTCCGACATCAACATGCCGCAAATGGACGGCCTGACGCTGCTGCAGCAGATTCCCAACGTGGACCCGGACATTCGCGCCGTCATTATTTCCGCCTACGGCGACATGAAGAACATCCGCACAGCCATGAACCGCGGAGCCTTTGACTTTGTCACCAAGCCCATCGACTTCGAGGACCTGGAGGTCACCATCGATCGTACTCTTGGGCACATTGCCCAGTGGCGCGAGGCCCTCTCCTCCCGCGACAAGCTGGTAGCCCTCCAGAATGAGTTGGATGTCGCGCGCAATATGCAGCAGTCCATCCTCCCCACCGCATTCCCCAAGGGCGACGATTTTGAGATTTACGGAAGCATGGAGCCTGCACGCAGCGTCGGCGGCGACTTCTTCGACGTCGTCCAGCTGGACCATGAACGCGTCGGCGTCGCCATTGCGGACGTCTCCGGCAAGGGCGTGCCCGCCGCGCTCTTCATGATGTCCAGCCGTACCCTGCTCAAGGGTTCCGCCATTGGCCACCCGGAGCCTGCGGAAGTGCTGAAGGAAGTGAATGACCTCCTCACCCAGGACAACGATGCCGCCATGTTCGTCACCGTTTTCTACGCGGTATACGATGCCTACACGGGAAGGTTCACTTACGCCAACGGCGGTCACAATGCTCCCCTGCTCATCAAGGCAAACGGAGAACGCTCCCTTTTGCCCCTGACCGCCGGGCTGGCGTTGGCCATCGTTCCGGACATGGAATTCCAGCAGGACTCCATTGTGCTCAGCCCCGGCGATACCGTGGTCCTGTATACCGACGGCGTCAACGAGGCCATGAATCGAGACCATGAAGAGTTTGGCAATGACCGGCTCCTCGAAATCTTTGCCGGCCGTCCACCCAAGTCAGCGACTGAAGCCAACGACGTCACGTTTGCCGCGGTGGCAGAATTTGTGGCAGGCGCGGCCCAGTCCGACGACATCACCTGCTTGGTCCTCCACCGCAAGGGGGCTAACACTTGAGCGAAACCCTCGCACTGAAGGTCCGCACCAACCGCGATGAGATCGGTCACATCACAGCCGAGGTGGAGACCCTTGCGGAGCGCGAAGGCTGGGCTGCAGAACTTTCCTATAAGGTCAACCTGGCCTTGGAAGAGTTGGTCATCAACATCATGGACTACGGGTTCGAGAGCGGTGACCATGAGATTGACATCACCCTCATCTCAGAGGACCACCGGCTTACCATCGAAATCGCGGACAGCGGGAAGCCATTCGATCCGCTGAATGAAGCCCCCGTGCCCGACGTGAATGCCCCCATGGCCGAGCGTCCTATCGGTGGCCTGGGCGTCTATCTTGTCCGAAACATGATGGATGACATGCAGTACCGCAGAGAGGGAGACCGCAACTACCTCACCTTGATCGCCAATAGGGAGAAGTAGATCGGATGTCTGGAGAACAGACGGCCATGCGCCCCACAGTTCGGAGCGGATTGGCCAAGGCTCTCTTGATTGCCGCCGCTCTCTTCGCCATCGTGTCGGGTTCCTGCGACTTTATCCCCTTCTTGGGCGGAGAGAACGCGGAAGGAGGCGGCACCCAAACCCCGGATAACGTCGTCACCCTTACTCCGACAGCAGAGCCTGTGAATGCGGGCGTCCCCGGCGTCGCGCCGAATCGCATCCACTTTGGACAGAGCGCCGACTTCAGCGGCTCCGCCGCCGCGCTTGGCCAGAACATGCGCATCGGAATACAAGCGGCGTTCAATGAGGTGAATGACCAGGGCGGCATCAATGGCCGGCGCATGGAGCTCTCCAACCTTGATGACCTCTATACTCCTGAGAAGGCTGTCATCAACACGATCAGGCTCATTGAGGAGCTTGAGGTATTCGCGCTTATCGGCGCCGTCGGCACGCCGACATCCCGTGCCGCCGTCCCCGTTGCGCAGGAGGCCGGCGTCCCGTACATTGCGCCCTTCACCGGCGCGGAATTCCTTCGGGACCCCCAGCTCGAAAATGTGCTCAACCTCCGCTCCTCCTACTTTCAGGAGACAGAGGAAATGGTGGAGCGGCTGACTACGGACTTGGGCATCACCCGCATTTCCATTCTCTACCAGGATGACTCGTTTGGCCGCGCCGGACTTCAGGGCGTCCTCAACGCCATGGAAAAGCGTGATATGGAGTTGGCCTCCATCGGCCTTTACCAGCGGCTTACCACCGCGGTCAAGGCTGCCCTTCTTGACATCCGTCAGGGTGACCCTCAAGCCGTCATCATCATCGGCGCGTATCAACCGGCTGCTGCGCTCATTAAATGGGCCCGGCATCTGGGCATGGACCCGGTGTTCATCGCAGTGTCCTTTGTCGGCAGCAACGCCCTGGCTGAGAGTCTGGGATCGGGCGGAGAGGATGTCTTCATCACGCAGGTCGTGCCCTTCCCCTCGGACGCCTCCCTTCCCATAACCCAGGAATACCTGCGTGCCCTCGAACGGTACTTCCCCAACAGAGAGCCGGGCTTCGTGTCCTTCGAGGGATACCTGGCGGGCAGGTTGGCCATCGAGGGAGTCAAGCGCTGTGGTGAAGACATCACGCGGGAGTGCTTCCTTGAGTCACTCCGTGACGGCGAGCCTATCGACCTCGGCGGGTTCCATGTACAGTACGGCCAGGGTGACAATCAGGGCTCGGACAGGGTATTCATCACCCGAATTGACGAGAACGGCGAGTTTCAGCCTGTAACAAACATGCGCGACGCATTTGTTCAATAGGGGCAGAGTCATGTTTAGGTCAATACTGAATCTCCGGTATAGGATCTCAACACAGCTCTATATGGCGCTGGGCAGCGCGGTGGCCCTCACCATCGCCGCCAGTCTTGTCGGCTGGTTCTCCTTCAACAACCTCGGCGAGGTCCAAAGCCGTGTGAACGATGACACGGTGCCGGAGCTTACGGCGGCGTTCAAGGTCGCCCAGAGCACCGCGTCCCTCACCGACGCAGCGCCCCGCCTGGCCAGCGCCAACTCATTCCAGGACTTGGCCTCCATTGCCTCCAGTGTTGAGCAGTCCCACCAGAACCTCCTGGAAGATCTGTCGGCGCTGCGGAGCGGGGAGCAGCACACCGCCACCTTCCTCGGCATCGAGTCGAACATCGATAACCTGCTCGGCAATATCGACGCCATTCGGGAACTGCGCGCCATGCACTTTCAGCTGGAATCTCGCTCTGAGTTTCTTCGCCAGGATCTCGCAGATGTCCGTGAGCAGTTGGATGAACTGCTGGTATCTGAAGTCGACGACCAGATCTTTTTCACCATGACGGGCTTCCGGACACTTGAGGACCCACCGATCCTCCCTGAAGAACACTTCTCCACGGAGCAGCTTGGCCGCTATCGCCTGCTGGCGGACCTTCACGCTCAATCCGACAGCTCGACGCTCCTGTTGGAGAGCGCCTTCAGCATCTCCGCTGCGGCTCTCCTGAAGCCGCTGGAGGAGAGCTTTGAGTCCTCCTCCGGTGAAATCCTCCGCATTCAGACAGCCATGGGTAACAGTAATCTTCAGGAGGAACTGGATCCTTTGCTGGACCAGCTTGTGGAGTTGGGCCTTGGCGATCAGGGAGTGTTCATTACACTGAGTGAATCACTGCGCCTTGCGGAGAGGCAGGATCTTCTTGCCGCGGAAAATCGGGGCATCTCGGTCGCACTGGTGTCTCAAGTTGACGGCCTTGTAGACGCCGCCAACGTGCGGGCGGCAGAGGCAACGCTAGCGTCAGAGGAAGCAATCTCCACTGGTCAGGCGCTCCTCCTCTCCATCAGCGGCATCAGCGTCGGCGGCGCCATCCTCATCGCCTGGCTCTTCGTCGGCCGCTCTCTGTTGCGGCGCCTTGCAACCCTCTCAGCCTGGATGCGCCGAATGGCCAGCGGTGACCTCGAAGCCAAGGTCGAGATGAAGGGCCGCGACGAGGTAGCCAACATGGCCGCCGCGCTGGAGGTCTTCCGCCAGCACGCCCTGGAAGTGCAACGCCTCAACCTTGTTGAAGAGCTGGCAGGTGAGCTACAGGGCAAGAACGAGGAATTGGAGAGCGCCCTTTCCCAGCTCAACCGCGCACAAGACCAGATTGTGATGCGTGAGAAGCTGGCTGCGCTCGGTGAGCTTACGGCCGGCGTTGCCCACGAGATCCGCAATCCGCTCAACTTCGTCAAGAATTTCTCCGAAGTCTCGACGGAGCTCCTGGAAGAGCTGCATGAGGTGCTCGACGAAGCGGGCGACAGCATTCCACAGAAAAAGCGGGACGAGATTCAGGAAATCTCCGACGACCTGTCCAGCAACCTTGACCGCATCGGCTCTCACACGGCGCGCGCCAACCGCATCGTCCACGACATGCTCATGATGGGCCGCGATACGGCCGAGTGGCAGACCATCGACGTCAACAACATCGTCGATGAATACTCCCGGCTGGCGTTCCACAGCGCACGCGCAACCGATCCCGACTTCCAATTGGACTTGCAGGTATCCCTGGATAGCAACGTTGGCCAATTGGAGGCCATCCCGCAGGACCTTGGCCGCGTCTTCCTCAACATCGTCAGCAACGCCTGTTACGCCACTGACGAGAAGAGAAAGGAAATCCTCCGCACAGGCGGCAACTACATGCCAACGGTGTGGATCGAAACAATCAGGGACGAGGAACGGATCACCATCAAGGTTCGGGACAACGCCAACGGCATGCCCCCGGATGTTGTCGAGAGGATCTTCAATCCGTTCTTCACCACAAAGCCCACGGGACAGGGTACAGGACTGGGCCTGGCAATCTCCAACGACATCATCCGGGAGCATGGCGGCTCAATCGATGTTATGAGCACGCCGGGCGAGGGTACGGAGATGACCATACATTTGCCTTTGGTGAACGCGGCCCGCGCCACCGAGACTGCCGAAGAACCCGTGGCAGCAGAGGATGACCTCGATGACGACGATGATGAAGAGGTGGTGGGCGCCGTGGAGTCCGATGCTGCGGACGGCGCCTAGCCCGCCACAGTCAGTGCGGTCGCAGCTCCGTAGCCGACGATGATGAGGGTCTAGACCGTGGCTTCCTGCTGCTGGGGAAACATCTCCAGCACCATCTGAACGATGCCGTCCGTGTCCAGTTGAAGCTGCCTTCGTTGGTCGGCTGCCGTGCCGTGCTCCACGAAGGAGTCCGGCATGCCGATACGGCGCACGGTCACCCCCTCCGCCCTCGCGTCCGACAACGCCTCGAGGACTGCGGATCCAAATCCCCCAGCCAGGACGTTTTCCTCGATGGTCACGATGCGGCCCGTATTGCGGGCAGCGTCGAGCAGCAGGTCCACGTCAAGGGGTTTCACAAAGAGCGCATTCACCACGCCACACGCGATTCCGTGCTCCGCCAGCCTGTCTGCGGCCTGCATCGCCGCCGTGCCGGGCTTGCCTAGCACGAAAAGGGTCACGTCGCGCCCCTCGCGCATAACAATGCCCTTCCCAATTGGCAACTCCTGCAGTTCGGCGTCCAGCTCCGCGCCGGCGGCCGACCCCCGGGCGATGCGAATGGCAAACGGCCCCGGATGCCGGTAGGCCGTGTAGATCAGGTGCTGCAAGTCGTTTTCGTCCATCGGCGCCGCCACGATGGCGTTGGGCAGCACTCGCAGGTACGATATGTCGAAGGCGCCATGATGGGTCTTGCCGTCCTCCCCCACAATGCCGGCCCTATCCGCGATGAGCGTGACCGGAAGGTTGGGCAAGCAAACGTCGTGTACCACTTGGTCAAAGGCGCGTTGCATGAACGTGGAATAGATGGACACAAACGGGTGCATGCCATCCGCGGCCATGCCGGCAGCCATGCTCACCGCGTGCTGCTCAGCAATTCCCACGTCAAACACCCGGTCGGGAAACTCCTGCAGCACTTCCGCCAGCCCGGTGCCTTCCAGCATGGCGGCGGAGATGCCCACGACCCCGCGGTCTTCCTGCATGATGTGGCTGATGGTCTTGGCAAACACCGCCGAATAGGTAGGGGCGCCGGAGCCTGCTCCAAGCGGTGAGCTGGGCTGGTGGAACTTCACAGGGTCGTCCTCGGCCGGCTTGTAGCCATGCCCCTTGTGTGTCACAACGTGGACCAAAGGCACCCGGCCCAACGTGACCTTAGCCTGCTCCAGCGTCTCCTGGAGTTGCTTTATGTCATGTCCGTCAACGGGTCCCAGATAATGGAAGCCCATCTCCGTCCACATGACCGTTGGCAGGATGAAGCCCTCTATGCCGCCGCCCATGCGCTTCACGAGCCGGTAGATCGCCTCCCCGCTGGGCACCCGCCTCGACAGGGCCCGCATCCGGCCGATCATCGCCTGGTACTCCGGGTGGCTGATGAGCTTTCTTCGCCAATTGGTGAGGAAGCCGATGTTCTCAGAGATCGACATTCCATTGTCGTTCAACACGATGATGAGCCGCTCCGGGCTGCGGTGGACAAGGTTGTTCAGCGCTTCGAGGCTCGATCCGGACGTCAGCGCGCCGTCCCCAACGACGCACACCGTCCACGCCTCGGTTCCCCGGTTCGCGACGCTCTCGGCAATGCCGTGGGCCACAGAAAGGCCGGTGCCCGCGTGCCCGGCTACCAGGACGTCGTGCGGGCTCTCCGTGGGCTCGCCGAAGCCCGATATGCCGCCCGCAAGTCTGATGTCCTTGAACTCGTCACGCCGGCCGGTCACCAGCTTGTGCGTGTAAAGCTGGTTGGTGGTGTCCCAGACGATGCGGTCCGTGGGGCTCTCGAATACCTTGTGGATCGCCAGCGTGAGCTCTACTACGCCGAGGTTGGAAGCCAGGTGACCGCCACGCTCCGTGATGACCTCGACGATAGTGTCTCGCGCTTCTTGGGCAAGCTGCTCCATCTCCGCTTGCGACAGCTGCTTGAGGTCGGCTGGGCCCTCTATTCTGTCCAACAGGCGGTCGGTCATCTGATGCCTCCTCTGTAGTTGGGCGGCCACACGAAGCCGTGAGGGAAAGCGGCCCCCTTCATATACGCTACTCTACGGGATTCAACACTTGGATACAAGGAAAGCAGTATCCAAGGGGGCAAAACTGAGACCGCGTGCCATTTCGGCAACGGCGCTCCCGCCCCTGTCGCCAACCCCGTGATTGTTCGTCGTAGACGTGGTCCGGCAACCCGTAGCTGATGCCGGCCTCAGTTAAGGCGGACACGCTCTGGAGCTGCGTGAAGTCATTGATAATGACTGGAGTAAAGCCGAATGGCGCAATTGCTTGGCCCCTCAAGCGCCAAGTATCTCGGCCAACCAAACAGTAAGTGCAGTGACAACCAGGGTGAGAAAGGAGTTCCCGCCGATTCTGACGGTAAGTCACAGCGTTTCTATACGTACCCTCTGCAACAATTGCATCAAGAACTTTTCAATTAACTTCGATATTCCAGGTCACACAGTAGTTGATTTCGGGTTAATCTCCGCCTACTGCATGAACTCTCCAAACATCGTATAGTAGGTGGTGCTTCCGGCTTGTGGGCGTTGCATCCGCTTGCCATGCCTCCATTCCACCCAATGCATTCAAGGAGGAACTATGTTGCTGAGTAGGATCAACAGGATGCAGTCGCTGGCAGCCCTGCTGCTTGCGGCGTTGGCCTTGTCCTTGGCGGCCGGGGCATGTGGCGAAGAGGGCGCACAAGGACCGCCTGGACCGTCTGGGCAGGAAGGTGCGCCCGGAGAGCGTGGCGGCCAGGGTCTCCAGGGCATTGCCGGCCCGGAGGGGGCTCGTGGCCCGCAGGGCCCCCAGGGGCCCCAGGGCGAACCGGGCGTGGCCGGCGCGCCCGGCCCCCGCGGCGAGCAGGGCCCGCCCGGCATCGATGGGAGCGCAAGCGAGAGAGACATTGAGTTCACCACCGTTGGCGGCGCCATAGCCTGGAAGTACACCGATGAGCCCTCAGACGCTTGGCGTACGCTGGCGGCGCTGCCGGAGCCCAGTTTCGCACCTTCTGCAGGCCCCAGCTTGGGCATGCTTGCTCCAAGCCCTGATTGGGAGGTCATCACCGTATTCACCATCGGAGACCGCGTCAACAATTACCGGCCGCCGGGATTCTTGGACGGCACTGGCGCATTCTCTTTGAACAGCGCCACCGTCCGGGTCCTTACAAATCATGAGCTCTTGGCAGAACAGGGTGTGGCCTACACCTTGAGCAACAACCTCTCTCTTACCGGGTCTCGAATTTCCTACTTCGACATCGACAAGGAGACCCACAGGGTGAAGGCTTCCGGACTGGCGTACGACCGAATTGTTAACCGTGCGGGCGCTCCCCTGACGGTGCGCACGGTCGACAATGTCGACTCGGGCCCCCTTCGCCTGCTCTGCTCCGCCACCTACATTCCCAACGGGTCCTTTGGCCTTGTGGATGACGTCTACTTTACCGGTGAGGAGGTCGAGGGCGGTCAGCTCTTTGCCCTCGATGTCGATGAGGGAGACCTCTACGCCGTCCCGGTGGCTGGGCGCGCCGCTTTTGAGAACGTAACCTTCATTGACACCGGCACATCTACGTCCATCGGCATGGTTATCAGTGACGACCGCCCAGGCGCTCCCCTGAAGCTCTACATTGGCGACAAGAACGCCCTCGGCGACGGTTCATTCCTGGACCGCAACGGCCTGGCCAAGGGCACCCTCTACGTCTGGAAGACCCGGAACGGTGACGAAACCCCCAATGAGTTTGGGAGGACCGGTGAGTTCCGCCAGGGAACCTTTGAGGAGATTGAGATATTTGACGCCGCCAAGGCGAACACTGACGGTTACGACGCCCAGGGCTACGTGACTCAGGAGATGCAGGATGCCCTGGCCTTCGGCAGCGATGCGCTTGGCATCGATGGCGTGGGCGCATTCCACTTTTCCCGTCCAGAGGACCTTGCGACTAACCCGCGGAACTCACGCCAGATCGTCCTGGCTTCAACCGGGGACGGTGAGAGCTACCCCGGCGATGATTGGGGCGCTGTGTACCTTATTGACGTCGCCGCCAACACTCTGTCCGCCAACGCCCGCATCCTCTACTCCGGTGACGATGGCGGCAACAGCCAGTTCCCCGGTGGCGCCGACTTTGGTCTCCGCAGCCCCGATAACGTGGCTTTGGCCGATGACGGCATGATCTACGTCCAGGAAGACCGCGCCACGCGTGTTGCCGTCTTCGGCCGTTCCAGCGGCCGCGAGGCTTCGGTGTGGCAGTTGAATCCTCAGACTGCCCAGCTCGTCCGCATCGCGGAAGTCAACCGCAGCTTTACCCCGGTGGGCACCGTGGACACTGCGCCCGACGACCTCGGCAACTGGGAGACCACCGGGGTTCTTGACGTGACCTCCCTGTTCAACAGCCGCACGACCATGCTGCTGGTGAACATACAGGCCCACAGTATGCAGGGCGACCTGTTTGGCGGAAGCAACATCAGCAGGGAGCTCGTCGCTGGCGGTCAGATTGTCCTCCTCCGTAAGCTTGGCTAGCCACTCCGTCGCGAAAACGAATGGTGGGGGCGGGAGAGCGGCCGCCACCCCCGGTCCCCCGCCGGCACCGCC
>JAPONS010000031.1 GCA_026713825.1 Chloroflexota bacterium
GATGGGTGTTGGTCGGGGCACCTCGTATCAAATGACACTGGTTTCGATTGGTGTCACGCCGCCGCCTGACACTCATAATGCCGCCGTGACACCAATTCAGGCCCTGTGACCGACACCAACGGTGGAACCCGCGACGTGGCGCGCTGGCTGCGCGAGAACAGCAGGCGTCCGCGACAGGCGGCGGAGCTCTGGTCCCTGCTGCGCGACGACGCGCACCCGGACACCGGACAAATCACGCTCACGCGCGATCAGATCGCCACGCGGCTCGACGTCGCTCCGGGCAACGTCTCGAGAATCATGACCGAGCTCGAGTGGAGCGGAGCCATCGCGCGGCGGCGCGATGGCCGCCGGGTGCGCTGCTTCATCGCCTCCCCCACGGGGACGGAGACGGCCGGCGGGTCTGAACCGGAGGAAACACAGGGCGAGCCTGCCGTGGCGCCCGCCGCCCGGCCCGATCCCGAGGTCGCGATCGCGCGAGCGGTAGCCAGGAGCAAGACAGCCGAAGCGGCACGGGACAGCGCGGAGAAACGCGCCGACGATCTCGAGGCCAGGCTCGAGGAGACAATCCAGGTTCTGGGCCGCTGGCGCGAGCGGGCCGAACGGGCCGAGAAGGCCGAGGACGAGCTACGGCGACATAAGCTGGCGCGGCGGCGGAACAGGGCTCTGGCCGCCATCCTGATCCTGGCCCTTGCGGCAGGGGCCGGAGCCTGGTGGGCAGGCGAACTCGAGGTGCTCGACGAGGTTTTCCAGACCTGGAGCACCGGCTGAAACGCCAGGGCAGCAGAATTTCTGATGCGCTGACAGAAGCGGGCCGGAAGCTGCTCGAGATCTCGGTCCCGACTTCTTGTGAGCGTCGCCCGGCGCGCATCCAGCAATCTGTGTGAGATTGCGCCCCCGCCGTGGTCTAATCGGACGGGTGCTTGAGGGCTATCACGGGCGAGCAGGAGGGCGGCCACGCCCGGGGACTTGGTAGAATAGGAGGGTGTGTGATGAGACGGGCCGAGCGCGGCGGCAAAAGTGTTTATCTGGACGTTGGGATCTGGTGGAACGAAGACCAGAAAAGCATCCACATGACCGTGAAGGATGCTCCTTGGTTCCATACCACCGTCAGCGAAGACCCAAAGGGGAAGCGTGGACATCCCAATCTGTTTCCTGCTTATCCATGAAAGTCCGCTCACCGATGCCTTGTTCCTGCTCGTGTCTAAGTCCGACGAGGTCACAACGACGTAGGCGGGAGTTGCACGGTGCGGACTCGGATATGGCACAGCGACTGGAAACCGCGATGGCTCATACGTTGTGTCTCAGTAACCTTGCTGAGCTTCATGGATAAGCAGGATCTGTTTTACAAGCTGGCGAGGTGCTTAAGAGCTGTCGACGCCCCCCCCCCATCCACCAATCGCGGATGCGGACGACGCCCGAGGGCTCGCAGCAACGCCCGGGGGCATCCAGGCCGCCGGGCGGGGTGCCGGCAAATCCCCCGCCCGGCGGCCGCACGTTGCCATAAAGGACATCATGTAAATTTCTTTAGAGACTGCCCATGACAATTCGTCCCCTTCTCCTGGCGCTCACGCTGCTGATCCTGCCCCTTTCACCCGCGAATGGACAGGACTGGCAGACAGCCGGTGAGGCCTATGATCGCGGGGACTACCCCCAAGCCGCGGAACTGGCCCGTCCGCTTGCCGAACAGGGGCACGCTACGGCGCAGTACACGCTCGGCTACATGTATTACGCCGGCAAGGGCGTGCCACAGGACCATGCGGAAGCCGC
>JAPONS010000032.1 GCA_026713825.1 Chloroflexota bacterium
CGCATCACCCACCTGCCCACGGGGATCGTGGTTTCCTGCCAGAACGAGCGCTCGCAGCACCGCAACCGTGACAGCGCCATGAAGGTCCTGCGCGCCCGGCTTTTCGACCGCGCGGTCCGCGAGCGGAAGGCCAGGGAGGACGCCCAGAAAGAGAGCCTCGGGGACAACACCTGGGGCAATCAGATCCGGTCCTACGTGTTCCAGCCCTACCGGATGGTGAAGGACCACCGGACGAACCACCAGGTGGGGGATGTGGACCGGGTGATGAACGGCGATCTCGACGGCTTCATCAAGGCGGGACTGACCATGGCAGCCTCATCGACGTCGAGCGGTTCGGGAGCGGGGCCGCGCAACGGTCCGGGTTCCCGCCCTTCAGGCTCGTAGAGCCGACGCCCCGCTCCCGAACCGCCCGGCGCTTCGCGCCGCTCCGCGGTGCCCGCGTCCTAAATGGTTGATTTATCTTTCAGTTGTACGCACTGGTTAGAATTGGATATCACGTCTGGCATCACATCCGCGACGGGCCGAGAGCCACGAGTCGAAAGGGGCAGCCGCGCAGCGGCAGAAACGGGTGGCACCTTCGAACGGTTGCCCGGTGTTCCGCCACTGGGACGACCACCGCCGCCACGAGGACGTACTGGGTCGGCCGCACCGCCGGGGACATCGTCAACAACCGGCGGCTCGATTGTCAAATCCGGTGACTCCCCGATCCCTCGCGCTGTCATCTGCACGCCCTGTTAGACCTCGTCGTGCGCCTGACCAGGATGATTCGTCCAAGCGCATGCTCCACAGCTCAAATAGTAGTCGCCGTCCGGTTGAATCGCGAGATCGAAGTGGGTCCTGATGTTGCGCGACTTGCAGACCGGGCACTCCTCAGTTTTGTCCGTCCGGCTTCGTTCGAGGACCTGAATGAAGTGACCAATGATTGTTTGGCACGAATGGATCGCAACGGATGCCGCAGTCTTATTCGCGCTCCTGTCATGTGTGAGCCAGTTCACGAGCTGCCATGTGTCCTTCGAGATGTTCTTGAGGTGTTGCCGCAGCTTCTTGTTGCTGCTCCCGCTGCACAGATGATTCATCAGCAGCTCTGACCACGAGACGAAGTTGGCCCCTTGCGGAAGCTCGATCTTCGCGGGGAGCTCCGCACGACGCCTCGTTGCGTAAATCAGCGATATCAGGCTTTCCCTCAGGTGCATGCCGACTGCCTGAAACTCATCGGGCTCGACTGCTCGCTCAAACCTGCGCTCGGCCTGATCGATACGCCTAAACACTTCGTCAAACGGCGTCGGATCGGTTCCGTCTACCCGATCGGAGCGACTGCGCAGTCTGGCCATGAGTCCAATGTGAAACGACAGCGTGTAGTCGAGGCTTGGAAAATGACGTTGAGAGTACAGATTGGTTAGATTGGTCAGGACCCACCACCGATCTTTGTCGGTGGTTACATCCCACATCTCATAGGCCTCACGGAGGACTATTGCTTCCTTGATCTTCTCGACATGCAAGACGGTCTGATCCTGAGCCTGGCTATTGACGTAATTGGCGATGTCGCTTTCCGAGTGCGAGTCGCCTTCCACAGAGTAGCGGCTTAGTTCGCCCGCCGGAACTGGGTGAGAAGGAACGACGCAGTCGTCGTCCGGCGCCGCCGGTTCCCTCTTGTCGTCACTCGCCATCGGTTCACCGAGAGGCCCAACGTTCGCGATAAGCTGCGCCGAGCGGCTGGTCGAGGGCGGCCATGGTCTTCGGTTCGCCGTTGGCCGATGACCGCCGGGCGAGATCGGCAGCGTAGCACTTGTCCTGGAAGGTGCGTGACAGCGCCCGAATCGTGGAGCCGTGTAGCGCACCCCGCACGGGGAATCGCGGCACCCGGGGAGCGACGCGGTAGCGCAACAATCAGCAATCCGCAGGTTCGGCGCACGTCGAGCCCGGAACCGCCTTCCCGCAGGGATAACTGGCCGCCGCGAGGCGGCGTCGGGAGCGACCCGGACGCGAGAGGGGGTGGAACACAGCGCAGCATGTGTAGCCCCCGACAGTGACGCTTTTCAACACGAAAAGAGGGGGTCGCTCCCGACTCTCCCAACCCGTGGCCCCGTTTGGATGTGATGCATCCCAACCACAGGCGGCTGTTGGGAGACATTGATCTACAGGTGGGTACACCGAGTGGAACACTAGGGGGGGTGGAAGTGTTCCAGCGAGGATCTGGGATAAAAGCGCGAGACTCCATTCCGGGTCGTCTCCCCGGAACGGTTAGGCTGGCCGAGTGGATCTGCTGGCCAGAGCGCGCCCCCTGAAGGCCGATGGGTGGAGCGACCGGGAGGCCGAATGGCTGGCGCTCGTGTGCGGCGTCGCGGGCGGCGTCTTCACTCGGGGGCAGTACTGCGAGCGCTACGGCTGCCGCCGGAACGCGGCCGGGCGGATGGTGGTGCGGCTCACCGCCGCGGGCCTCGCGCGCGAGTACCCGCGGCCAGGAGCCCCGACGAACGGACGGTTCTGCCATGTCCGGGCGGCGCGCGTCTATCGGGCGCTCGGGCTGGAGCCACCGCGGGCGCGGGTGCCTGCGGGTGAGCAGTTGTGGCGGTTGCTGCTGGGACTGGACTACGTGGCCGCGCATCCGGAGCGGGGATGGATTCCGACGTTGGAGCAGGGGACGTACTTCCGGAG
>JAPONS010000033.1 GCA_026713825.1 Chloroflexota bacterium
AGGCGCGCAGGCGTGCAGTCGGGTTCGGGAATCTCCTCCGACAGCATGACCGGCACCCAGAACCGCCGGAACAGCTCGCCCATCGGCGTCCCCGGGCCCGTCCTCACCAAGAGTTCATTCTCTTCCTGTGTCAGCATCAGTCCCCTCTTCCCGTCGTATATCCTCTTGTCTGTCCTTTGGGCGGACGCTGCTGCAAGGCCAGACTCCTCACCTCAACCCACCAAGCCGCTAAAGAAGAACCCCGCAGCTAAAGCTGCGGGGTTTCTCTTTGGGTTCGTTATGCTGGCGCCAAATCCTTCAGCGCTTCCTGCAAGACCTGCATTGCCGGCTTGCCCTTCGGCGCCTGGACGGTACTCCTTCGCACCTTGAAGAGCTCCGGCCGGTGGGGTGCCGCCGGTTCCTGCCCTTCCTGCAGGTCCCGGGCCGCCTTGATGAGCTGGTGCCGGATATGGATGTTCAGCGTGTCCTGGCTCGTCAGCCGTTCCCGCGTCCGGTCCATGATTGGCCCGCCCTGGTCCTCGATCTGGCAGATGTCCTGCAGCGGGAAGTTGTTGATGCCCGAGTAGTTGTAGTCTCGCTGCATTTCCCGGTCGACCAGGTAGTCGTTGGCCTTGTTGGCGACCGGCTTGTACGTTCCCGGGATCTTCTCCGGCACCAGCCACGCGTTGTGCGCCTCCCGGAACTCCTCCAGCAGCGGCTCGTACGGGTTCCACCGCACCCGCAGCACCATGCACGTCACATCGTCGATCGGCACGCGCATCCGCTGATACCCGAGGGGGAACTTACCCCCTCCGAGGTTGTTGTATGAGGGCGAGGGGTCAAAGTTCGGAATGATGAAGTGGTCGATGCTGACCCGCTGCTCTTCTTCTTCGTTGTTCCACACCGTGGCGAAGCTGATGCCGAACTCCGTGTCGACGACAGCCGCCGGCAACCGCACGCGTGAAATGGCGCTGCCGCTGTTGAGCCCCATCTGGACGCCCGGCCCACCCTCGGTCTTGTCCCGGAAGCCGTGGGTGAAATAGAGGTGGCTCGGGTCGTTCTGCCCTTCCATCGACTGGAGCCAGTTGCACTCGCAGACGATCTTCCAGTTCTCCCGGTGGCTCTCCGGGATCGCCGCAAAGTCGAAGTCCGGGAACGGCGGCTGCAGCTCTGCAGGCCCCATGTACGCCCAGATGAACCCACCCTTGTCCAGCGCCGGGTAGGACTTGAGCTTGATCTTGCTCTTGAAGGACTCGCCCTCAGGGATGAAGGGGATGTCCACGCACTGTCCCGTGTAGTCGTACTTCCAGCCGTGGTACAGGCACCGCAGCCCGCTCTCCTCGTTCATCCCGAAGAACAGCGGCGAGAACCGGTGGGCGCAGTAGGCGTCGATGATGCCCACGTTGCCGTCGCTGTCCCTGAACGCGATGAGGTCTTCGTTCAGAACGCGCAGGCGCGCGGGCGTGCAGTCGGGTTCCGGGATCTCCTCCGACAGCATCACCGGCGTCCAGAAACGGCGGAAAAACTCGCCCATCGGGGTCCCGGGCCCCGTCCTGGTCAACAGTTCATTCTCTTCCTGGGTAAGCATATGGTCCTTCCTCCCGTAGCTGAGTCCTACGCTTATGCCTTTGGGCTGACGCTAACATAAAGCCGACCGAGTTACAATACCTCTACTCCATATGGTAATAATTCACATCCGAGGGGATCGAGTCCCCATTTGGCCGAGTCTACGCATTGTCCGCCTCCCTGAACGTCAGGGAGTGTGATACAGTCCTGACACCCAAGGCCCGTGCGCAGAATTCGAAGGGGTCCTTTCAGATAGCGTCGACCTCGCACCGACGGGAGCCACGAGCTGTGCAGAACGAACCCGAAAAAAGCTCCGGGCCTCCCATCCTTACCGCCAAGACATTTCCAATCTATGTCACGTTCTTCGCATGGGGGCTGGGCACCGGTTCCCTTCAGCTAGCCCGCCCTCTCTTCGCCTTCAAGGTCACCGGCGACATCTTTCTTGTCAGCTTCCTCGTGGGCAGCAGCTCCGTCGCCCGCATCATCGCCGGCCCCCTCACCGGCTACCTGACCGACCGCTGGGGCCGCAAGCCGCTGGTGATCGCCGGGGCCGCCCTCCGCGGGCTCACCACGCTGGGCCAGTTCTACACCGAGAGCTACCTTCCCTTCTTCATCCTGGAGTTCATTGGCCAGATGGGCGTCTCCATGTGGACCACCAGCACCGGGGTTCTCGTGGGGGATGTGACCACCCCGGAGAACCGGGGTCGAGTCATGGCGGTGCGCACCATGTCCTCCCGCATCGGATTCGTGGCGGGCCCGGCCATCGCCGGCGCCCTGGCGGTGACCCTGGGGCTCCGCTACGTCTTCCTCTTCAGCACGTTGACCAAGCTCATCAACCTTGGCGTCATGTTCTGGATCTCCGAGTCGCGGCCTGAAGAGGCGCGACAGCGTGCCCAAAAGAAGCAGGAGGAGGAGGACGCCGAGAAGAAGCCCAGCCTTTTGGCATCGCTGTTCCTGACGAAGACCTTCATCGCCCTGGCGCTGGTCACCTTCGGACTGAGCATGATGCAGATGGGCGTCTTCCAGACACTCGTCCCGGTCCACACCCAGGAGGAGGTCGGCCTCAACGAGTTTGAGATCGGCAACCTCGTCAGCTTCGCGAGCATCATCGCGCTGATCGTAGCGTTCCCGAACGGTATGGTCTCCGACCGGTTCGGACGCAAGGCCTCGCTGGTGCCGGGCATGCTGGTCCTGGGCGGCTCGGCCATCCTGCTGGCGATCAGCGGCAACTACCTGGGGATCGTTCTCATGATGCTCCTGTACGGCATCGCCGAGGGCATGGTGCAGGGCTCCACCCAGGTATACGCGGTGGACCTGGCGCCCGCCGACCGTCGAGGGACCGTCGTGGGCGTCTGGTCAATCTTCATGAGCCTGGGCGGGATGGTGACGACCCTGTTGGTGGCGACGCTCTACACGGCTTTCGGCGCAATGATTGCATTCAACGGCGTCGCCGGCTTCCTGATTGCGAGTGCGCTGGTGCTGGCGTTCATGGCAAAGGAAACCGCAGGGCGCCGCAGGCTCGCCGGCCCCTCGTCGGAAACACCTCCACCATCGCCGGAAACCACGTAACCGCCGCTCCCGAACGATGCCGCCACCGCAGGCAGGCTACATGAGCCCAAGCACCTCGATCCGCGGGTAGCCGTTGCCGCCGAGGTTGGTCTCGAGGATGTGGAGCACCGGCGGCGCCTGCCCTGTCGGCGTCAGCGCCAGCATCTCGCGCTGCACGTCCGCTCCAAATGCCGCGTCTCCCACGAACGCCGTCACCTGCGTTACGTTCGCGAAGCTGCCTCCGCCGTCGCGGAACATGGCATCCACGTTCGCGAAGACCATCGCCGTCTGCTCGGCGAGCCCGCCCTCGCGGCTGCCCGTCACCACGCGCGACGACGTCACGAGGCTGCCCGTCAGCGCGCCCATGGACATGGGGTCATTGTGGACGACGCCGGGCACCTCCAGGCACTTCCTCGGGCCCGCACCCACCAGCGCGATCACGTTCGCGGCCATGAGCACGCCCGACGGGAGGGCGCTGGGCACGTACTTGTGCGGAGGACGGTCGTCGGGGTCCGGGTACCACTCCATCCACGGCGGATTGAACTTCAGCCGCTCCGACAACTCCGGCAGGAAGTGGGTGAAGCGTGCCATGTCGTCCAGCCCCAGTCCGTTGACGCTCAGGAAACGCTCCACCTGGCCAAACATCGCGGCAAGCTGGCCGTCGAAGTCCGGGGCGGCCAGCGCGCCGCTGCACGGGTCGACGGGCTCCAGCAACGGCGCAACGACGACGTCCCCGATGCGCGCGCCGGACGGCTTGGCGTTGCCCTCCTCGCACGAGTAAACCTCGACGAACGGCTCGCCGGACGGCCCGCCGATGTCCGGCAGCATCGCCATCATCTCGATGGCGATGCTCATCCGCGACGAGACGACGTTCACGAGCTGGTGCAAGACGGGCCGCGTCGCCGGGTCGGGGAAGCGCTCCTCGAAGATGCGGCGAGCGACCTCCTTGTACGAGTCGTCGCGGCCGAACATGTTGATCTGGACGATGTTGTCCACGCTTCCGCCGGCCAGCCCCACCAGCGTCGTCAGGTTCTCGAGCGTCTGGCGCGCCTCCGCCTCCACGCCGCCCTCGACGATCTCCCCCGTCGTCTGGTCGTTGCCGTGGCAGCGCGACGTGAAGTAGACGTTGCCCACCACCACGCCGGGGTCGCGGGCGTGGACGTTGGGGATGTCGATGCGCGTCCGCTTGCCGCCAACGAGCCCGTAGGCGTCCAGGTGCACCAGATGCCCCTCCGGCAGCGGAGAGATAAGCGCCTTGAGCGCGGGGCGGTCCGCCGCGTCCGGGAAGAGGTTCTCCCACGGCCCGTAGATGGTCTCGCGGTCCTCCATGTCGGTCACGTACGCTGCGCAGCGCACGACGCCGTCGAGGTTGCCGCCCGCCGACTCCATCAGCCGCCGCAGGTGCGAGAGGATGACCCACATCTGCGCCTCGATGCCCGCAGCGGGTGCGCCGGTGACCGGGTCGACGCCCGCCAGCCCGTTCGCGTAGACGACGTCGTTGATGCGCATGCCCAGGGGCCTCGTCGCCCGCGTGTCGGCGGGGTAGATCTCGAAGAACTGCCGGAGTTGCTCAGCCATCAGCAAGCCCCCTTGTACGGGTTTCCTCGTCGATTGACGCCAACACCTCGATCATCACCTGCAGCGCACCGCCGCCATAGCGCAGGTGGTGCAGCACGGGCCGCGTCGCCGCGTCCGGGTAGAGCTGCGTCCACCGGTCGGTGACCAGCGGCAGGTTCGCGGGGTCGGCGACGAATGCGCGTCCCTGCTTGACGTTGCTCCAGTCCATGCCGCCGGTTCTCAGCAGCGCCTCCGTGTTGCGGAACAGGTGCTCCGCCTGCGACTGCACGTCCTCCGGCGGCCGGCCCGTCGTCGGATCGTAGGGCAGCACGCGTGAGGAGAAGAGGTAGGGGCCCATCCGCACGCCGAGGGGGATGGGGTTGGTGTGTGCAACGCCCTCGACGCTGAGCGTCTGCCGCGAGTGTCCCAGCACCGCGAAATAGTCCATGTACACCAGCATGTCGCCGGGGAGGTCGGCCGTCAGGAACTTGTACGTCGGGCGGTCGTTCTCGTCCGGGAAGGCGTCAACCCACGGCGGGTTCATGGCCTCCCGGTCACGGGCGAAGTCCTGGAAGTACATACTGACGTGGGCGATGTTGGCGCGGCTGCCGCCGGCGCTCTCGATGCTGCGGCGCATGTGCTCGTGGGCGAACCGGAGCTGCGCGTCGATGCCGTCGCCGAAGACGCCCGTGTCCGGGTCAGTGCCGACGATGCGGAAGCCGCGCACCAGGTCGCCGGAGCGCACTGCCACGGGCAGCGGGCTGACGCCCTGGTCGCCGAAGACTTCTGTGAGCATGTCGTTGGCCACGTTAGGCCTCGTACTCAGGCGTGTACCGGAACATGGACTCGGCATGCGTAAAACCCTCGCCGAGGGCCTGCAGGCCGATGGCGACGTAGTCCCAGTCGCCCCTGCCCTCGCCGCCGCCACCGCCCGCAACCGCGATGCCGCCGACCATCTTGCCGTCGTAGATGATGGCGTAGCCGCCGGGCAGCGTCGTGAGCATGGGGTCGTTCCAGTCGGCGGGCCCGCGGTGGCCCTCGGCCTGCTGGCGGTCCCAGAATGCGATGATGCCGCTGGTGTCCATGTCGAAGGAGGCCGCGCTGTAGGCCTTCCGCCACGCGGCCTTCATGAACCGGTACGGCCGCCCGTCCATGCGGCACCCCGCGATGAGGTCGCCGTGCTGGTCGACGATGGCGACGGCTAGCTGCGAGCCCCGCTCCTTGGCCTCCGCGATGACGGCCGCGATGACCCGGTTCGCTTCATCCAGACCAAGCCGCTTCTCCACGAGCATAGCGTCACCCTCCGGCGGTGGAATGTGCCGCTAGGCTACCATAGCCATCTACCGCGTCAAGCGGTTGCGAGGGATCGCCGCTGGCAGTACGCTCTGCACGCTTGGGTGGCTACCCCCGTTCTCCCTGACCCCTCACTTCAGCATACCGGCGAATGCCGGTATCCAGAGGGGCTGTGGCAAATCGACCGGAAAGGACTTGGACATGGACAAACCCCTGACCGGCAAGGTGGCGATGGTGACGGGCGGCTCCCGGGGCATTGGGCGCGGCATCGCGCTCTGCCTCGCAGACGAGGGCGCGACGGTCATCGTGTGCGCCCGCAGCGACGACTCGGCCGCCAACCCCTACGGCTCCATCGAGCAGACGGTGCAGGAAGCGCGCGACCTGGGCGGCGAGGCGGTCGCGATGAAGCTCGACGTCACGGACGACGACGAGGTCCGGGATGTCGTCGAGCGCATCCAGCGCGACTTTGGCCGCATGGACATCGTGGTCAACAACGCCGCGCGCATGGGCCAGGGCGGCGGCGACTTCTGGGGCAGCTCGCCGGAGAACCTCGACGCCTACTACCGCACCAACGTCCGCGCGCCATACCTCATCACGACGCTGGTGGGGCCGCACATGGAGGAGCTGGGCGGCGGCGCCATCATCAACGTCACCTCGGCCGGGGCGAGCCTTCCCCCGCCGCCGGGGCCGGACTGGAAGCTCTCGCCCGGCCGGACGTACGTCGGCTACGGCATCACCAAGGCCGCGCTGAACCGATGGGTCGCTGGCGTCGCGGGCGAACTGCGGCTGCGCAACATCGCTATCGTCGCCGTCGACCCTGGCCGGACGGTGGTAGAGCGCAACATCGTCAACCCCATCGCCGGCGTCGACTACACCACGGCCAACTCGCCAGAGGTCACGGGCCGCGCCGTAGCCTACATCTGCCGCGACGCCATGGCCTACACTGGCCGCGTCATAGAGTCCAAAGCGCTCGTCGACGAGCACGGCATCACGATGACCGGCATCGTCCCGCGCAACGCCGCGCGGGCGTAGGGTCCCGAATGCGCCCTCGGTACGCTCCGCTCCAACACACCCTGACACGGCCCCATTGCGCCTAGACTCTTCCCTTCGCTACCCTCGTCCCATGAGCAGCAAAACCAGGGCAGAACATGGTGCGGTGGCACAGTCCCCGACCGGCGCGCGTTTGCGCCCGCTACAGATACGAATTGTTTCCCATATCACAAGTATTCTTCGTAGCTGTACGAATCCTTAACAGCTACGGATTGACTTTCGAAAACAATTCCTCGGCCGCGTGATGCTGCAAAACGGGGAAATCTGGGAATGGAGAAGGGCACCTTGCCCGGAGGCGAGAAGCTACCGCGCCCGCGGGTTCAGCACGTCGTTGAGCGCGTCGCCGAGGAGGTTCCACGCGAACACCAGCAGCCCGACAACGACCACCGGCGGCAGGATGAGGTGCGGCTGGTTGCGCAGGATGGAGACGTCCTGCCCCTCGCGGATCATGCTGCCGAGGCTCGGCACCGGGTGCTGGATGCCGATGCCCAGCCAGCTCAGCACCACCTCGGCCCCCGCGATGGCCCCCATGCCCATCGTGACCACGACGATGACCGGCGGGAGCGCATTCGGCAGCAGGTGCCGCAGGATCAGCCGCGGCGCCGTCGCGCCCGTCGTCCGCGAGGCCTCGACGAAGGGCATCGCCTTCAGTTGGATGACCTGCCCGCGCACCAGCCGAGCCACGCCCACCCAGCTGAACACCGCCAGCGCGCCGAAGACCACGAGGTAGTCGGCGATCCCCCACTGCGCGAGCCCGTAGATGCCCGTCGCGTCCTCCAGCGAGCGCACCCAGTCGAGCACGCGGGGGCGCACCGTCGCCGCCAGCAGGATGACGAGCAGCAGCCCAGGGAAGGCGAGGAAGACCTCGCCAACGCGCATGACGACGGTGTCCACGCGCTTGCCGAAGTAGCCCGCCATCAGCCCCAGCGTGATCCCCAGTGCCAGGCTGCCCGTCGCGACGGCGGTCGCCGTGACGATGAGGTTGGTGCGCAGGCTGTAGATGACGCGGCTCAGGACGTCGCGGCCGACGAAGTCGGTGCCGAGGAGGTGTTCGGCGCTTGGGCCCTCGCGAGCCGCCAGCAGGTCCTGGTCGTCGAAGCCGTAGGGCGCGAGCAACGGCGCGAGGATGCCGCCGCCGTAGAGCAGCACGATCACGGTGATGCCGAACACCGCTTTCGGGCGGCGCAGGAGCTGGAGCGCGGCGCGCACCCACGGCCCCCGCGAGTGCGGTCGGCCCTCGTCCTCCGATGCCCTGGCGTTGCCGGAGGGAGACTGCCGTTCGTCCTGAGGGAAATCGAAGGATGAACGGCGGGCCCCCGGGCCGGCGGCGTTCGGGTCAACGTGCGCCATACGCCCCCAACTCCTGCCGGGTTCTCGGGTCAATGAAGCCGTAAAGCAGGTCGACGAGCATGTTGGCAAACACGAAGGCGGAGGCCACGATGAGCACCAGCGCCATGATGACCGGGTAGTCGCGGCTGAATATGGACTCCACCGCCAGCTTGCCGATGCCCGGGATGCCGAAGATGGTCTCCGTGATGAACGCGCCCTCGACAAGCGTCGCAAGGCTCAGGCCGAGGACGGTGATGAGCGGCGTCAGGGCGTTGCGCAGGACGTGCCGCGCCTGCACCGTCGCCTCCGAGAGCCCCTTGGCGCGCGCCGTGCGGACGTAGTCCTGCCCGAGCACGTCGATGGCGCTCGCCCGCGTCAGCCGCACGACCCCCGCGACGCCCGGAAGCCCCATGACGAGCGCCGGCATGACGATGCTCAGGCTGAAGAGTCCGTCCCACCCGCTGACCGGCAGCAGTCCAAACTGCACGGCGAAGAGCAGGATGAGGAAGGGCGCGGAGATGAAGACGGGCGTCGAGAGAAAGAAGAGCGTCAGGCTCACCAGCGCCGTGTCCAGCCACCGTCCCTGTTGGTACGCGGCAATCAGCCCCAGCGGGATGCCGATGCTCACGGCCAGCAGCATCGCAGCGAGGCCCAGCTGCACCGACACCCACATCCTTGGGAGGATAAGCTCGGCGACGGTGCGCCCGCGGTAGGAGAAGCTGTCGCCGAGGTCGCCGCGCACGACGTCGGCCAAGTACGAGCCGTATTGCACGAAGAAGGGCCGGTCGAGGCCGAGCTGCTCGCGGACGAGGGCCAAGGCCTCCGGCGTTGCGCGCTCGCCGAGGCGCACTTCGGCCGGGTCGCCGGGGCCGTAGTGGCCGAGCACGAACGTCACGAAGCTCACGATCACCAGCAAGACCGGCAACCACAGGAGCCTTCGGACGACAAACGTTGGCATGCGGCCTCTCTCGGGCGCCCAGTGTGGCGGGGCGCCAGGGATGATTCTACTACGCTGACGCCGCTCCATTGCCGCATCGCCTCGCGGCGGATGTATACTGGCGCCGCAGACAGCATTGGGAGGGTATGCCATGGCGGACGTGAGAGTTGAGCAGGACGTGACGGCGGTCTCCGTGGGCGGCCGTGACCTGAAGGTGGACATCTTCTACCCGGGCGACAACGCGAACGGAGCATGCCTGCTGTTCCTGCCCGGCGGCGGTTTCCGGACCGCCAACAAGGCCGGCCTGCACGAGCGGTACGCGCCCCGCATCGCCGAGCAGGGCTACGTCTTCATCGCGACGGAGTACCGCGTGATGGAGGAGGCCATGTGGCCCGCGCAGATCCAGGACGCCAAGGCGCTCATCCGCTGGACGCGCGCCAACGCCGAGCGGCTCGGCATCGACCCGGACCGCATCGTGCTGGGCGGCGCGTCTGCGGGCGGCAACCTGTCGACGCTCGCGGGCGGCACGCAGGGCAACGCGTACTACGAGGGCGACGGCGGCAACGAGGGCGTCAGCAGCGACGTCGCGGCCATTATCGGCGTCTACCCCGTGACCGACGTGACGGAGCGGGCCTACGGTGAGGGGCGGGAGCAGCTCTACGGCGTGAACCCGAGCGCGGACTTCGTGCGCGCCGCGAGCCCCATCCACCAGGTGAACCCCAGCTACCCCCCGACGCTGCTCATCCACGGCACGGGCGACTCGACGGTGCCCTACTCGCACTCGACGAGCCTTTTCGATGCGCTGGAGGCCGTCGGCGTGCCCGTCGAGCTGCACCTGTACGCCAAGCAGGAGCACATCTTCGACCGGGAGCCGGCGTTCGCGGAGTCGGTGTCGGCGGTCATGGCGCTGTTCATGGACCGCTACGTGCCCGCGGCGGTGCCGGCGTAGGGAGGCGGGGCCGGGCTAGCGGCCCTCGATCCAGACGTCCTTGAGCTTGGGGACGATGAGCGGCGTGAGTGCATAGCCCTTGACGTACGGCTTCAGCAGGACGATGTTCTCGCCGCTGAACCAGAGGAGCACCCACGGAACGTCGTCCACGATGAGCTGCTCCGCCTCGTTGTAGAGGGCCTTGCGGGTCTCCCAGTCCTGCTCCACGCGGGCGGCCTCAAGCAGGCGGTCGACCTCGGGGTTGCTGTAGCCGCTCTGGTTCAACTGGCTTTCCGAGTGGAAGAGGATGTCCAGGAAGTCCTGCGGGTCCGGGTAGTCGGCCTGCCAGCCGAGTCCGGCGAAGGCCTGCAGCCGTCCGTCGTTGAGGTCATCCCAGTAGGTGGCGGTCTCCACCTGCTGCAACTCCACCGTCAGCCCCAGCGTGTCCTCCCACATCTCCAGGATCGCCTGCAGGTCCAGGCCCGCCGAGCCGCCGGTGCCCGGGATGGTCACAATGATGCGGGACGCGCTGTCCGCGTACTTCGACTGGGCCAGCAGCTCCTGCGCCTTCACCGGGTCGAAGCCCGGGGCCTGCACGGCCGGGTTGTAGCCCGGGAATTCCGGCGGCAGGATGCCCGTCGCGGGCGCCACCAGCTCCAGCAGCACCCGGTGCGCAATGGTCTCCTTGTCGATGGCATAGGCCAGCGCGCGCCGGAAGTTCACGTCATCGAAGGGCGGCTCCGACAGGTTGAAGCCGATGTAGGCCAGGCTGAACCCCGGCGGCGCGACCACTACCTCGGCGTTCAGCGGCTCCAGCGGGTTGCTGACGCGGTCAAGCTCCGAGAGGCCGACGCCCGTGATGTCAATCTCGCCATTCTCGTACATCGCCATCGCGGAGCCGCCGGAGAGGATGAGCTCCACGCGGTCCAGCAGCGCGGGCCCACGGTAGTAGTGCTCGTTCCGCTCCAGCACGATGATCTGGCCGACGCGGTACTCGGCCAGCTTGAACGGGCCGGTGCCGTTGGGCTTGAACACCCAGTTGTCGCCCTCCGCCTCCAGGTTCTCCTTGTCCAGCACAAAGGACGTGGGGTAGGTGAGCTTGGCGAGGAAGTAGGGCTTTGGCGCGTCAATGGTGATCTCAATGGTGTTGGCGTCGATGACCCGGACGCCGGTGACCTCGTCCGCCTGCCCGGCGAGCTTGGGCAGCACGCCGACGATGTCGTCCAGGTACGCCGAAACCTCCGGCGACTGATACTCGGCATCGGTTGCCCGCTCGAAGGAGTACTTCACGTCCTCGGCGGTGACCGGCTTGCCGTTGTGGAACTTGGCGTCGGAGCGAAGGTGGAAAGTATAGGTCAACCCGTCATCGCTGACGTCCCAGCGCTCGGCCAGGTCCGGCGTCACCTGCAGCGCCGTGTTCAGGGCCACAAGCCCGCTGAACACTTCCACAAGAATGCCCGCCGACGTGGTGTCGCCCGCCTCATGCGGGTCGAGGGTGGGCGGCTCCTGCCACAGTCGTCGGAAGACGCCCTCGCCGCCTGCGCTGCCACTGTCACCTCCGAGGGTCAGGTCGTCGCCGCCCGAGCCGGTGGAGGACGCGGGCTCTTCCTCGCCGCCGCACGCAAGCGTGAGGGCTCCGAGGGCCAGGGCAGCGAACAATACCGTTATGTTGAGCCAACGTCGCATTTCACCTGTCCTGCCAACGTCGATTGTTACCCAAGAGAACGCCGCTAGCCCTCGCCGCCGTTCCCGACCGTGCGCATCAGCTCGGCGCGCAGCAGGCCGTCCAGCTCGCCGTCCAGCACCGCCTGCGGGTCCCGGGTCTCGAAGCCGCTGCGGTGGTCCTTGACCATGCGGTAAGGGTGCAGCACGTAGCTGCGTATCTGGTTGCCCCAGCCGGCCGTGACGTGCGCGCCCTTCAGCCGGGCCTGCTCTTCGGCGCGCAGCAGCTCCTCGCGCTCGATGAGGCGCGCTTGCAGGATCCTCATGGCGACGTCGCGGTTTTGCCCCTGCGAGCGCTCGTTCTGGCAGGTCACCACGATGTCCGTGGGGATGTGGGTGATGCGCACGGCAGTCTCGACTTTCTGCACGTTCTGGCCGCCGTGCCCGCTGGCCCGGAAGGTGTCCACGCGGATGTCCTCGTCGCGAATCTCGATTGCTCCGCTGTCGGCGGGCTCCGGGAGCACCTCCACCAGCGCGAAGGAGGTGTGGCGCATGTGGTCGGCGTCGAAGGGCGAGAGCCGCACCAGCCGGTGGACGCCCCGCTCTACCTTGAGCCAGCCGTAGGCGAAGGGGCCCGTGACCTCGACCATGGCGCTCTTGATGCCCGTCTCCTCACCCGGCGATGTCTCCAGCACAGAGGTGCGGCAGCCCTTTCGCTCCGACCAGCGGAGGTACATGCGCAGGAGCATCTGCGCCCAGTCCTGGGAGTCGGACCCGCCGGCCCCCGCGTGAATGGCGAAGATGGCGTTCTGGTCGTCGTGCGGGCCTGAGAAGACGAGCTCGAACTCCATGTCGGCCACCCTGGCGGCAAGCTCCGCCGTCTCCCGGCCGATGTCCTCGGTCAGGTCGGAGTCGCCTTCGTGCAGGCTCATGGTAACGAGTTCGGCCAAGCCGGCCGCTTGCGCCTCGACGCCCCGCCACGCGTCAATCTCCTGCCCCAGCGTCGACAACCGTTGCATGACGCCCTGCGCGCGCATTGGGTTGTCCCAGAATGCCGCCGCCGAGGACTGCCCGTGAAGCCGGGTTACTTCCTGCTCTTTGCCGGTAACGTCAAAGACGCTCCAGGAGATAGGAGATTCTCCCTTGAAGCGACTCGATTTGTGACCGCAGGTCCAGCATCCCAGCCCTCTCCCAGCCTGTTTTCATTGTCCGCACCGTTGCGACTGTTGGCGCGACGGCGCTGCTCCACTCTCAATGATACCGTAAAAGCCCTCCGCGAATCTGCCCGCTGCGGCAAAGTGTGCAAGCCGGGTCGGCTCGGGGACGCGGTAACGGCCGCAGCAGGTGAGCGCGAAGGCTATAGCCCCGTCCAGAGTTACGCGGTGCCCGACGGAGACGTAGATGGGCGAAACGCCCGTCCTCGACCGCACGGCAGCTCCGACGACCTCGCCCCTGTCGACGAGCGGCGCCGAGCTTCCACGCTCCTCGCCCAACTCCTCGAAGCGGCCGAGCAGGCGCGACTTGGCGCAGCCGATGGTCGGGACGCCGGCTGTCAGCCCCAGGTGGCAGGCCAGCCCGAATCGCCGCGGATGCGCCATGCCCTGCCCGTCGACGAGAATGACGTCCGGCACAGTCTCCAGTCGTTCGAGGGCGTCGGAAACGGCGGGAACCTCGCGGAAGGCGAGGTAGCCGGGGATGTAGGGCACGGGGGGCTTGTCGCGCCCGACGCGGACCTCGGCGAGCGTCAGCTCGGGCCAGCGGAGCACGGCGACGGCGCCGCGCACCCAGCCGTCGGCGTCGGGCGGCGAGACGTCCACGCCGGCGACGTAGCGGGGCAAAGCGGGGATGTCGTTGTGGGTGGAGACCATGCCGGCGAGGGCCTGCTGCAGGGCCTTCGCGGCCTCTAGAGTGCCCGGCCAATCGTATGTGGCTGCCAGCTTCACGCAGCTAGTATATCAACTTGACATGCAAGCTGAGCGCCACCTACCATGAAGGCACGCCGAGGTAGCTCAGCGGTAGAGCAACGGACTGAAAATCCGTGTGTCGGCAGTTCGATCCTGCCCCTCGGCACGCTCCCTGTTTGCCCCTTGGTTTGAGTCACGCTTCACGCATCCAACCGCAGTGTTCCTGAACCACTCTTAGACAGCGCAGGCGGGCGGCAAACACTGAGGTCTCCAGCATTGGTCAGCAACACAAAGGGTGTCGTTGCCTTCGTCCTCCTCGCCTACGGGTTAGCATGGACTCTGTGGGAGGCCGTGCTGCTGCTGGGCCTGCCCGCCGACAACCCCGTCTTTCAGCTTGCAATCCTGCCGGGCGCCATGGCTCCGGCGGCTGCCGCAGTCGTTGTGCGGAAGTGGGTAACCCGAGAGGGGTTTGCGGACGCAGGGTTCCGGCTGAACCTGGTCCACTGGCGTTACTACGCCGCCGGGTGGACCATGCCCCTCTTTGTAGTCACGGCGATTGTGCTCTTGACCGTGGCCTTCGGCGTCAGCGACCCGGACTTTACCCTCGACCGCGCCCTGCGCGAGCTGGCGCCCGAGGGCACGGAAGTATTCGAGTTGCCAACGGGCATCTTCGCGGTTGTGGTCGTGCAGGTGATGGTCTCCGCCGTTTTCGTCACACCCATCCTGTTCGGCGAGGAGTTCGGCTGGCGCGGCTACCTGCAGCCACGGTTATTCTGCGACCGGCCGCTGCTGGGCGCCGTCGCGACCGGCATCATCTGGTCGCTCTGGCACCTGCCCATCAACCTGCGAGGCTACAACTTCCCTGACGACCCGCTGCTGGGCATGTGCGTCTTCACGGGAAGCGCGATCATGCTGTCCATCATCTTCGGCTGGCTCCGCGCGAGGACAGGGAGCATCTGGGCGGCCAGTCTTGGGCACTCCGCGACGAACGCCATCGGAGGCGGCCTGACGCTGTTCCTCTTTCTCGGAGCCCCGAACTGGCTGTTCGTCAGCTACGTGGGCATCCTCGGATGGGTACCGTTGGGCGCGATTTGCGTATGGATAGTGCTGACCGGACAGCTCGACGGCAAGGGTCCCGGACAAGCCGAACAGACCACACTCAATCCGCCGAAGACCATCGACCCCGATACCGGGGTGTAAACAGCCTAGCCCCCCGGATTTACCCCACCAGCTTCAGCTTGCGGAAGCACCGGAACGTCTGCGGCGGGGCCAGGCGCCGGCCGTAGACCGTGTGCGACACCTCTCCCACGTACAGGTTCCCCTTCGAGTCCACCCCGAAGCCGTGCGGCGCGATGAACTGCGTCGGGCCGTCGCCGAGCAAGGGGTCGCCGATGCGGGCGAGGCGCTCGCCCTTGTTCGTGAAGGCGTTGAGCCGGTGGCCCACCATCGGGTAGTCGGCCAGGTCCGGCTCCATGAGCATCTCGCCCACATAGATGATGCCCTTCTGGTCCATACAGAGGGCCTGGGGCCGGTAGATGTTCTGCCAGATGGCCTGCAAGTTGCCGTTGCGGTCGAAGACCTGCAGACGGTAGTTCTCCCGGTCGGTGACGTAGACGTTCTCGTCGCTGTCCACCACGACGTTGTGCGGGATCTGGAACTCCCCCGGCTCCACGCCCGGCGCCCCCCACGACACGATGTGCTTGCCCTCGGCCGTGTAGCGGTGGACGCGGCTGTTGCCGTAGCCGTCGGTTATGTAGATGTCTCCGGTGTTGGGGGACACCGCCATGTTGGTGGGGCGGTGGAACGGGGTGCCGCTCCACTTCTCGGCCGCCTGGTTCTCATCGCCGATGACCATGACCAGCACGCCCTCGGTGGTGTACCTCTTGATGCAGTGCTGGCTGTCGTTGACGGTGTAGATGAAGTTGTCCGGGCTGCAGTGGATGCCGTGGGCGCGCTGGTCGAACTCGCCCTCGCCCCAGGAGCGGACGAAGTTGCCGTCCTTGTCCAACACGATGACAGGGTGGGCGCCCCGGTTGAGGATGTAGACGTTGTCGTCCTTGTCGACAGTGACGCCGGAGGCATCCGGGAATTCGTATCCGGCCGGGATTTTGTCCCAGCCCTCCTCGGTCTCGTAGGTGAAGCGGTCGACGCCAATCCGATCGGCCATGGCGGCCTCCTTCTGCGTGTTCGCCGCCCTCGCGAAGGCGGCCCGGTGGGTGTGGCAAGACTATAGTTGCGGAGACACCCAAGGGCAAGCGTGGGAGCCGCAGAATCGTTGACAGCCATCGCGGGCGCTGGCTACACTTGCCCTATAAACACACCTTGCTATGGCGCGGTGCGCCAATGGCGTCGGAAGGGAGCAACACATGGCAATCGAAATCACTGAGGAAATGGTGGAAGGCGTAAACACCGCGTTGGCCAACCGGGTGCCCTGCATCCTGGCCACCGCCGGCAGCGACGGCTGGCCCAGCATGGGCTACCGCGGCAGCATGATGGTCTTCGACGACACCAGCCTGGCTTTCTGGGAGCGCTCCTACAAGGACGGGATCGCCCACATCAAGGAGAACCCGCAGGTGTTGGTGATGTTCCGAAACCCGGAGACGCGCCAGGCCTGGAAGTTCTACGGCACCGCCACCATCCACGAGGACGGCGACACCCGGGAAGCCGTGTGGGGCAAGACCGTGGAGCAGGAGCGCAACGCGGACCCGGAGAAGAAGGGCTACGGCGTGGTGATCGCACTCGACCGGATCACCAACTACGGCGGCGCCGTCATGTCAGAGAAGTAGCCCACCCATAGCTGATTGACAGTACCTACGATATTCCCATATCGAACACCTGGGTCCGGGAGTATCGTAGGTATTGTTCTGTAATGAAGTTGAGCGCCTTGCGCGCCACTGCAAAGTTGTCCCGCAGCAGCTCCATCGGCTCCGCCATTCCCGCGGCGTGGGCCGTCGGGTGCTCCATGGCCGTCCCGTAGTGACGGCGGCCGATCTCCGCGTATTCCTCCACCGTCCTTCGCCCTCGACGCCCTGGCCGCATCCCGCGCTGCGCCGCCTGCGCTGCGCTGTTGGGGAAGATGCCGAGGATGAACAGGCAAACGTCCGCGATGCGCTTGAAGTACCGGAACCGGTGCTCCTCGTCCACCGACGCGGCCAGCCTGCCCAGGCTGTCGATGTCCATGTCATTGAAGCGCACCCTGCGCCACGTGCCGCGCCGGACGCGGACTGGCATGACGTAGCTCTCGACGCGCGTGAACGACGCCAGCATGGCCGCAAGGTAGTCGGTCACCGTGGGCTTTCCAAGGAAGCCGCTGACGTCGTCGGTATCGAAGACCACCACCGTGTCGGCGCCGGAGCGCTCCAGAGTGTGGCTGACCTGGCCCAGGTCCTTCTGCGCGCGGCGCAGCAGCACGCCGAAGTAGAGGACGGGCGAGATGCGGAGTAGTTCTTCGTCCGAGGCTGCCGCCTTGGAGAAGACGCGGCCGTCAGCGAGGGCAGCGTCGCGAAAACTGGGATCGCTGCGCACGAGCTGCTTGAGACGCTCCGGGTCGAGGCCGCCCGCTTCCACTTCGTCGACGACGAAGCGCAGATCGGCCTCCGTCAGCTCCAGTTCGTGGCGGCCGGGTTCCACCAACATTCACCTGCGTCGATTGGTATAGGGGAGACGCCGGTGCCCCCGCGATGCACTAGCATACCAGAGGCGTCCAGCATTGCCCTGAGTCGAGAGGGCAAGCGGCCCGCCCTCCGGTCAAGGAGAACGGGCCGCCGCCACCTTGGTCGCTACCGGTGGCTAGGCGAGGTTGACCGTGCTGGGCGCGAAGACGTCCTCCACGGCGACCCTGTTCGGGATGACCTTCTGGTCCAGGCAGGCCTGGATGATGGCCTCCATCGTGGTGCGGTTGGCCTCGATGCCGTAGGGGAGCGGGTCGCCACCGACGTCCGCGCCGTTGCGCACCAGGGCCTGGTCGGCGTCCGACAGGTCCACGCCCGCATCGAGCTTGGCGATGTAGGAAGCCTTGGCCGTCTTGAAGGTGTTGTACAGCTCCTCTGCCAGCCACGGGTTTGCCGCGAGGTGCTCGTCCTTGACGACGACGGTGTGGTTGATGGGGTAGACGCCGGTGTCGTTGAAGAACTTGACCGCCGCGTCGCGTGCGCCGCCGATGAGGGGCTTCACGTCCTCGGAGTCCACGTTGCCGACGCCGATTCCCGCCGCAAGCTCGCCGGAGGCCAGCATGTCGGGCAGGCTTGAGCCCTCCGGGGCGGGCTGCACGTTCGGTGGGTACTCGTACTCGGCCACGTGCTCGTCGCCTGCGAGAACCCATGTGATCTTGTCGATATCCACGCCGTAGCCCTGCGCCAGGATCCCGCGCACCCAGACGCCGGTGGTCACCGTCCACCCTCGAACGCCGACCTTCTTGCCCTCGAGGTCCTTGGGGCTGGAGACGCCGGCCTTGGTGTTGTGGACGATGGCCCCGTGGTGGAAGCCGCGCACAGGGAAGATCGGGATCGCCGTAATGGGCTTGTTGAACGACTTGGCGCAGAGGTACGTGGAGATCGCCATCTCTGAGACGTCGAACTCCAGGCCGCGGATCATGCGCCGGAAGGCGTTGATGATGGGGCTGACCTCCACCCATTCGAGGGCTAGCTGGTCATTGTTCAGTGCGCCATCAACGATGTCCTTGGTGTGGCCGTAATTCCCGGTGGCGGTCGTCAGTGTGAGGGCCATGGTTATTCCTCCTTCGCAGCATGGGACAAGGGCAAGTGTTCAGGCCTTGCCCTTGTGTAGCAGAAACGCAGTATGGGGTCAACCCGCAGGCTTGCGGGCACAAGCCTGCCCGCTCGTTTACAGCCGACTACGGTTTGGCCCATACTACAAGCAATCTACTGGCAATACTGTCTGAAGGAAGTGTCCCATGATCGTGGTCATGCAACAGGGCTGCACCGACGAGCAGATCGAGCGAGTGCAGGAGGCCATCGAGAGCAAGCCGGGCTTCAAGGCGCCCGTTTGGCGCGGCGAGGAACGCTCCGTCATCGGTGTCATCGGCAGCATCTACCCGGAGTTGCAGTCGGAGTTGGAGCTGCTCCCCGGTGTGGTGCAGGTGTTGCGAGTCTCGAAGCCGTACAAACTGGCTGGACGGGAGTTTCACCCCGACGACACGCGGATCACCGTCAGGGACGTGACCATCGGCGGCAATGAGATGGTAGTGATGGCGGGCCCGTGCTCCGTGGAGGGCGAGGAGCAGCTTCTCTCGACGGCGCGCATTGCGAAGGAATCAGGGGCCCGCATCCTCAGGGGCGGCGCGTTCAAGCCGAGGTCGTCGCCGTACAGCTTCCGCGGCATGGGCGTCGAGGGACTCAAGCTCCTGGCGGAGGCGCGCGACGAGACGGGGCTCCCCGTGGTCACAGAGGTGATGACGGCGGAGGACGTCGAGGTCGTCGCGGAGTACGCCGACATCCTGCAGGTTGGCGCACGGAACGTTCAGAACTTCATCCTCCTGGACGAGGTGGGCAAGTTGCGCAAGCCCGTGCTGCTGAAGCGCGGTTTCGCCACCACGTACGAGGAGTTGCTCCTCTCCGCCGAGTACATCATGGCCGGGGGCAACAGCGAGGTCATCCTCTGCGAACGGGGCATCCGCACGTTTGAGGAGTACACCCGCAACACCCTTGACCTTGCGGCCATTCCCGTCATCAAGCGGCTGAGCCACCTGCCCATCGTCGCGGACCCCAGCCACGGGACAGGGCGCTGGCACCTGGTGCCGTCGATGGCGCTGGCCGCTGTGGCCGCGGGCTGCCACGGCCTCATCATCGAGGTGCACCCGAACCCGGACAAGGCGTTGTCGGACGGGCCGCAGTCGTTGACCTTCGAGAATTTCCAGACCCTGATGAACGGCATCCGCGCCGTCGCCGACGCGATTGGCCGCGAGGTGGCGCCGCCCGTGGAGGCGGCCGCCGGGGGCTAGCGTTTGTACGGGCGGTCCGGATGACGCCAATGGGGAACCGCGGGCCATACGCCTGCGTTGACCCTCTCGTAGGGCCATGCTAGGATTCGCCAACTACGCCGTGGAGCGGCCCGCCAACGCCACGTAAGGCGCATATGACCGTACTCGACGAACTTGCCCGGCTGCACTCGGACAACCCCACCGTCGTCACTGTCGGCATGTTCGATGGCGTGCACCGGGGGCACCAGCACCTCATCGAGCGGCTCAAGGAGGCCGCCGCCCGGAAGGGCTGCGCCAGCGCCGTCATCACCTTCACCAACCACCCCCGTTCCGTCATGCGGCCGGACGCGCGCGTCCCGCTGCTCAACACCCCCGAGGACCGGCTGCGGCTCATCAGCGAACAAGGCGTCGACCTCGTTGTGCCGCTGAGCTTCACCCTGGAGTTCTCCTACCTGCGGGCCCGGGAGTTTGTACAGGTACTCCAGAGCAGCCTCAATATGCAGGGTCTTGTCGTTGGCCCCGACTTTGCCTTTGGGTACCAGCGGGAGGGCACTGTGGAGGTGCTGTCGGCGCTCGGTGATGAGCTCGGCTTTTCGGTGGAAGTGGTACACCCTGTCACCTTCGACGACCTCGTGGTGAGCAGCACCGAGGTGCGCAAGTGCGTCGAGGCCGGCGACATGTCGCACGCCGCCGAGATGCTGGGGCATGCTTTCACCATCTCCGGGTTCGTCATCGAGGGCGATAGGCGGGGACGGACCATCGGCTTCCCCACCGCGAACATTGCTGTGGACCCGGGGTGCATCGTGCCGGGGCACGGCGTCTACGCCACGTGGACGCAGGCGGACGGCCGGTCGCACCTCTCGGCGACGAACATCGGCGTGCGGCCCACCTTCGGCGGCGGCGGCCGGCAGATCGAGACGCACCTGCTGGACTACGACGGCGACCTGTACAACGCCAAGCTCTGGGTCGCCTTCGCGCGGAAGCTGCGCGACGAGCGGCCGTTCAGCGGCATCGACGCGCTCGTGGAACAGCTGCGCCGCGACGTGGCGGCCGCGCGGGAAGCGCTGGAGGAGGACCGGGCGCTGCTGCCGGGCGGCTGGTAGGGAAAGCGCTCCCATCCCGGCTCCGTAAACTCCCCTCCATTCGCCCTCGCCGACACTCTCCCTTCCCCAGCACGTGATGGTCGTCCACTTCTCTGCAGACTCCCCAATCGTGTCTTACAATGGACACCAAGATTGCCACTGACGGAGAGGTGTCCCATGGCCATATCGCAAGAAGACCTGCGGACCGTAATGGACCGGGGCGTCGCTGAGATCATTGACCGCAACGAACTTCGCCGGATGCTGGAGCGGGACACGCCCCTCCGGCTGAAGATGGGTTTCGACCCCTCGAGCAAGGACATCCACCTGGGCCATGTGGTCGGGCTGCGGAAACTGCGGCAACTCCAGGACATCGGGCACAAGGTCGTGCTCATCGTCGGGGACTGGACGGCGCAGATCGGCGACCCGAGCGGGGTATCGGCCACGCGCCCCGTGCTCACCCACGAGCAGGTGCAGGAGAACGCCCAGACATACATGCGACAGTTCTTCAAGGTGGTGGACCGCGATCGCACGGAAGTTTTCTGGCAGAGCGAGTGGTTCGGCAAGTTCACGCTGGCGGACGTTGTGCGCCTCACCGGCAGCTTCACCGTCGCGCAGATGATCGCGAGAGAGGACTTCCGGCGGCGTTGGGACGCCAACCGCCCCATCGCCATCACGGAGCTGCTGTACCCGCTGCTGCAGGCGTACGATTCCGTCATGGTGGAAGCGGACGTGGAGTTCGGCGGGACGGACCAGAAGTTCAACCTGCTGATGGGCCGGGAGCTGCAGGAAATGCGCGGCCAACGCCCGCAGCAGTGTTTCATGGTGCCCATCCTGGAGGGCACGGACGGCGTCCAGAAGATGAGCAAGAGCCTGGGCAACTACATTGGCGTGGATGAGCCGCCGGAGGAGCAGTACGGCAAGGCGCTCTCGCTGCCAGACAGCCTCATCATTCCCTACTTCAGCCTGCTCAGCGACCTGCCCACACCGGAGGTCGACGAGATGAGCGAGGCGATGGAGCACGGCGCGAATCCCATGGAGTTCAAGAAGCGCCTGGGCCGGGAGATCGTCTCGACATTCTGGTCGGACGAGGACGCCGCAGCAGCGGAAGCGCACTTCGAGCAGACTGTGCAGCGGGGGCAGGCCCCGGACGAGGCGCCCACGCTGTGGTTCACGCGCCCGGACGGCGTGTCCGAGGCCGTCGCCGTTTCCGGCGAACCGGGCGGCGTGAAGACGCTCGTGTCCCTTGCAACGGTCGAGTTCATCTTCCACCACCACGCGGAGCTGGGGCTCAACCAGAGCCGAACGGCCGCCAAGCGGATGGTGTCGCAGGGAGCCGTGGAGGTGGACGGGGAGCGCGCGGGCGACGTGATCGCGTTGCGGGACGGCGCCGTGGTGCGCGTAGGCAAGCGCCGCTACCTGCGGCTGAGGGAGGACAGGGGTTGACGACGGATTTCGCAGCGTAGCCGGCGTCAGCAGCGCAGACTGGCCCGATTCCGCCTTTCAACGCTGCGGGGCCTATGCTACCATCGAAACGGCGAATCTTTTGAACACACCAAGGAGGCCCGTAGTGAACTTGCGCATACCCGGCCCCACGCCCTGCCCGGAGGACGTGCTGCTCGCCGGGGCCCAGCAGATGATAGACCACCGTGGTCCTGAGTTTGCTGAAATCATCGACCGGGTACACTCCGGCCTCCAGACCATATTCTCCACCAAGAACGACGTCGCAATCCTGACCTCCTCCGGCACGGGCGCCATGGAGGGGGCCATCGTCAACACGCTGTCTCCGGGCGACCGGGTGATGAACGTCAGCATCGGCGTCTTCGGCGACCGCTTCGGGCAGATCGCAGAGGCCTACGGCGCGGAGGTCGTGAAGCCCCACACCGAGTTTGGGACCGCGGCGGACCCGGACATGGTCAGCTCCATGCTGGCCGATGACCCCGGCATCAAGGCGGTGCTGGTCACTCACAACGAGACCTCCACCGGCGTCACCAACGACATCGCCTCAATCTCCAAGGTGGTCCGCAGCCACGACAGGCTGCTGCTTGTCGACGCCATCAGCAGCGTCGGCTGCATCCCCATGGAGACCGACGCGTGGGACCTGGACGTGGTGGTGACGGGCTCGCAGAAGGGCTTCATGGTGCCGCCCGGCTTGGCGTTTGCGGCGGTGGGCCCGCGGGCGCGAGAGGCAGCCAAGACGGCGACGATGCCCCGCTTCTACTTTGACTTTGAAAAAGCCTTCAGCTACTTCCAGCAGGGCCAGACCCCCTTTACACCGGCGGTGTCCGTAATCTTCTCGCTGGACCTCGCCATACGGAAGCTCCTGGACGACGGCATGGAAGCCGTCTACACCAAGCACGCAAAGATCGCATCGGACGTTCGGACAGGCGTAAAGGAACTGGGGTTGGAACTCTTCCCCAAGGACGAGGCCACCGCGTCCAACACGGTCACTGCAGTAAAGGTCCCGGAGGGCGTCGATCTTGCGAAGTTGCGCGGCCTCCTGCGCACTGACCGGAACGTCGTGGTCGCAGGCGGACAGGGTTCCCTGAGCGGCAAGATCTTCCGCGTAGGCCACATGGGCCACATCACGGAGGACGACGTGGCCGACGTGATGGAATCGCTGGCGGCGGTGCTGCCCAGGGCCGGCTTCCCCGTGGGTGCATCCGCCGGGTAGGTCCTCGCGCGGCTAGCGGAATAGGTAATGTGGGAGCGCCGACCGGCAGGGCGGTCATAGCCAACTGAGAGAAAGCCAGGCTCACGTGAAAGTCCTCATCACCGATCCCATTCACCAAGAGGGCATCGACATCCTGGAGGCCCAGCCGGGCCTTACCATCGAGCGTCTGTCGCGCGCTCCTGAGGTCGAGCTCCTTGCGGCGGTGGCCACCGCCGACGCGCTCATCGTGCGCAGCGAGACGCAGGTCACGGCTGAGGTCATCGAGGCGGGAGCGCGGTTGCAGGTCGTTGGCCGGGCCGGCGTCGGCGTGGACAACATCGACGTCGACGCGGCCACACGGCGGGGCATCGCGGTGGTCAACGCCCCGACGGGCAACACCATCGCCGCCGCCGAGCACACCATCGCCATCATGCTCTCCATGGCCCGCAACATCCCGCAGGCCAACGCCTTGATGCGGGACGAGAAGTGGAACCGCTCCGCCTTCCTGGGCACTGAGGTCAAGGGCAAGACCCTTGGCATCGTCGGCCTCGGCCGGGTGGGATCAGAGGTTGCCAAGCGGGCGATAGGCATGGAGATGCGGGTCCTCGGCTACGACCCGTACCTAGTGCCGGAGCGGGCTGCGAGGCTGGGCGTGGAAATCGCAGCGTTCGACGAGTTGCTGGCGAAGTCCGACATCCTGACGCTGCACACGCCGCTGACCGACACCACCAAGAGCCTCATCGGGCCGGACGAGCTGGCGAAGATGAAGCCGACCGCGCGGCTGGTGAACGTGGCCCGAGGCGGGCTGGTCGATGAGTCGGCGCTGCTGGAGGCCCTCGACGAGGAGCGGCTGGCCGGGGCAGCAATTGACGTCTTCGTCGACGAGCCGCTCAAGGACTTCACCATCGCGCAGCACCCCAGGATCGTCTGCACGCCGCACCTCGGCGCGTCCACGGAAGAGGCGCAGGCGGGCGTGACGCTCGAAGTGGTCGACCAGGTACTGACGGTGCTGCGGGGCCAGCCTGCCCGCTTCACCGTGAACGCGCCTCTAGTTTCGCAGGAGGTGCACGAGCTCCTGGAACCGTTCCTCTCGGTCTGCGTGGACATCGGCAAGATTGCCATCCAGATGGCGCCGGGCCTTCCCACCGCCGCCACCATCGTCTACCACGGCGAGTTGGCCGCGGGGCAGACGGGCCCGCTGCGGGCCGCGGTGCTCATGGGCCTCCTGCAGCCGGGACGCGAGGAGCGCGTCAACCTGGTCAACGCCAACCTTCTGGCAGAGGACCAAGGTTTGCGCGTCGCGGAGGAAAAGGACCCGGCGCGCGAGGACTTCGCCAACGAGGTCATCGTCAGGCTGGCCACCACGGGCGGCGAGGTCACGGTCGGCGGGACACACCTGCGCGAACAGACCCATGTCACGCGAATGGGGGACTACCATCTGGACGTCATCATCGACAGCCCGTTCCTGCTGGTGTTGGAGAACGAGGACCGCCCCGGCATCATCGGCGCTGTCGGCAGCCTGGCGGGCAAGCACGACATCAACATCAGCTTCATGGAAGTGGGACGCGTCCGCACAAGGGGCCGGGCGACCATGGTGGTGGGCCTCGACGACCCCATGCCTGACGCGCTGCTGCAGGAGCTGGTGAAAGAGCCCGCCATTACGGCCATTCGTCTCGTGCGGCTGTAGTCTTCTCCTTGGTACAATCGCCGCACCGGGAGCGGAGGTAGTCCCACCATGCCTGACGGCATCCAGTACATCTGCCCCGATTGCGGCACGGGCCACAGCCAGTGGATGGGCTTCTGCTACGCGTGCGGCTCCGGTCAGCCCCTTGTGGAGGCGGCGCCGCAGCGCTCCGCCTTCGCGCCATCGCGCGGCGGCAGGGCGTCGACTTCGAGGCAGCCAAGCGACACGCACGGCCCCGTGGAGCTCGCGGGCGTCTCCCTCGACGACGACCCGCGTATTGTGCTGCCCTACCCGGAGCTGGACCGCGTGCTCGGCGGCGGGCTGGTGCCCGGCTCCGTCGCGCTAATTGCGGGCGACCCGGGCATCGGCAAATCGACGCTGATGCTGCAGGTGGCCGGGGCGCTGGCGCCGGCGGTCGAACTCGCGGACAACCGCGGCGGCGTGCTGTATGTCGCGGGCGAGGAATCGGCCGCGCAGATCCGCATGCGCGCCCAGCGGCTGGGTGTCAACGGACGCAACCTGCTGCTGCTGAACGAGACCGCCGCGCCGGACGTCCTCGGCTGGATGGACCGGGTACAGCCGTGCGCCGTGCTGATCGACTCCATTCAGACGCTGCACTCGGACGCGAACTCCGCCGCGCCGGGCAGCGTGGTGCAGATCCGTGAGTGCGCGCGGCTGCTCATCGCGTGGGCCAAGACCACGCGCACGCCGGTCATCATCGCGGGCCACGTAACCAAGGAAGGCGACGTCGCCGGACCGCGCGTGCTGGAGCACATGGTCGACGTGGTGCTCTACTTGGAGGGCGAGCCGATGAGCGCCCTGCGGCTGCTGCGGAGCGAGAAGAACCGCTACGGCTCCACCAACGAGGTGGCGCTGTTCCAGATGGAGGCCGCCGGGCTCGTGGAGGTGGCAGACCCGTCGCGGCAGTTGCTCGCGAACCGGAGGGGGCCGCTGGTGGGCTCCGTGCTGGCGCCGGTGCTGCAAGGCACACGGCCCATGCTCGTCGAGGTCCAAGCGCTCACGGCGCCCGTCGTTGGGCCGACGCCGCGCCGGGTGGCGAACGGGCTGGACGGCAGCCGGCTGGTGATGCTGGCGACAGTCCTCAGCCGGCGCTCCGGCGTCCCGCTGGGGTCGCAGGACGTGGTGGTCAACGTCACCGGCGGGCTGCGCGTCAGCGAGACCGCCGCCGACCTGGCGCTCGCCCTCGCGATGGCGTCCAGCTTCCGCGACCAGCCGCTCGACGCGGGCGTGGCGGCCGTCGGCGAGGTGGGCCTTGGAGGCGAGGTCCGGCCGGTGTCGCAGATGGGACGGCGGCTGCAGGAGGCGGCGCGCCTGGGCCTGAAGCGCGTGGTCGCTCCGGAGTCCTCCGAGGTGGACTCCGCCGAGACGAACGGCCTGGAGGTCGTGCGCGTGAGCACGGTATCGCAGGCCATCCGCGCGCTCTTCCCGCGGCGCGCCGTGCCGGGCGTGATGGAGGCCGGCCGCCCGGCAGATCCTATGAACGTGGAGACCCCCGCATGATGGAGCTTAAAGCCAAGCGCGACCGGCTGCACACAATCCTGGAGGAGATGGGCTCCGTCATGGTGGCCTACTCCGGCGGCGTCGACAGCACGCTGCTGGCCGTCGCGGCGTGGGACGCGCTGGGCGAGCGTTCGCTGGCCGTCACAGCGGCGTCGCCGTCGCTGGCCCCCGAGGAGCTTGAGGACGCCCGCGCGTACGCCGGGCAGTTCGGCTTCGCGCACCGCATCGTCGAGACGCAGGAGGTCGACGACCCGCGCTACGCCGCCAACGACGGCGCTCGCTGCTACTTCTGCAAGGTGAACCTGTACAGTGTCCTGCAGCCGCTGGCGGTGGCTGAGGGCTACGCCTGGATCGCCAACGGCACCAACTTGGACGACCTCGGCGACTACCGGCCGGGCATCGCGGCGGGTAAGGAGCACGGGGCGCGGAGCCCGCTGGTCGAGGCGGAGCTGACCAAGGCAGACGTGCGGGCGCTGTCGAAGGAGCGGGGGCTGCCATCGTGGGACAAGCCGGCGCAGGCGTGCCTCTCGTCGCGCATCCCCTACGGCACCACCGTCACCGTGGAGGCGCTCACCCGCGTCGCCCGCGCCGAGTCGTACCTGCGCGCGCACGGCTTCCGGCAACTCCGTGTACGGCACCACGATACCATCGCCCGCATAGAGCTTGGCCCGGAGGACTTCGGACGGCTGGCGGACGGCAACGTGCGGCGCGGCGTCGTGGAGCGCCTGCGGTCGCTGGGGTACCTTTATGTCACGCTCGACCTTGCGGGCTACGAGATGGGCAGCCTGAACAAGGCGCTTGGGAACCATAAAGAAGCCGAGCGGCGGCATCCGACCTAGTGGTAGAATGAGAGTGAGGCAAAACACCAATGATGACAGTAAAGGACGCCGTCGAGACGGCGAAGAACCATGTGCTCCTGCTCTTTGGGGCAGAGGACATTGGCGACTTGGGTTTGGAAGAGATCTACTTTGACCCTGACGCCGATTGCTGGAACATAACCATCGGCTTCACGCGCCCCTGGGACCGAAAGTTGCCCTTGGCCACTTCACTATACGAGAAGACGCTCGCCCGTTCCTACAAGACTGTGAGCATCAATACTTCCAACGGCGACGTGCTGTGGGTAAAAGACCGGATTCTGAAAGCGTGGGACTAAACTAGTGCCGTTCAGAGGCATCTACGTCGATACTAACTTGCTTTTGCTCTACGTCGTGGGTAGAACTGGCCACGAATACATCGCCAAACACCGTCGTCTCAGTCAGTACACTGTCGGTGACTACCACACCCTCCTGAACGTTGTGAACCGTGCGGAGGCCGTCTACGTAACGCCAAACACACTGACGGAGACCACCAACCTGTTGGGACAACACCGTGAACCAGAGCGGTCACGCTTCATGATTATGTTGCGCCACATCATCCATGACAGCCAGGAGGTATACGTGGCCAGTTCCCAAGCCTCTTCCCGGCAGGATTTCCTTCAGTTCGGCCTCACTGATGCTGTCTTGTTGGACGCCGCGTCAGAGGAAACGCCATTGCTGACCGTAGATCAGAGATTGCACTCCGCCGCCCTCGCAAAGGGGGACGGCGCGGCGTTGAATTTTCTTGAGTTGCGTAGCTTCTAGCCCCTTAGACAACCCCCGTACCCGCGACTACACTATCTCCATGGACAACATCTTCCTCACCGGCTTCATGGGCGTGGGCAAGACGTCCGTCGGGCAGGCCGTGGCGCGGCAGCTTGGGTGGGCGTACGTCGACACTGACGACGTGCTGGAGCGCATCGCGGGCAAGTCCATCGAGGCCGTGTTTGCCGAGGACGGCGAGGACGCCTTTCGCCTGCTGGAGTCGCAGGCGCTTGCACAGGTCTGCGAGGGCGAGCGGCAGGTGATTTCGACCGGCGGGGGCATGGTGAAGTCGACCGCCAACCGCGGGCTCATGCGGGCGTCCGGGTTCGTGGTCTGCCTGGAGGCGGCGCCGGAGACCATTGTGCAGCGGCTCTACCCCAACGGCGTTGGGCAGGGGACGGTCCGGCCCCTCCTCAGCGGCCCAACCGGCGAGACGCCTCTGGAGCGGGCGCACACCCTGAAGGCCGAGCGGGCCGCCGCCTACTCGGATGCCCACTGGACGGTGCACACAGACGCCCTCACGGTCACGGACGCGGCGCAGGAGGTGCTCCGCGCGGCAAGGACCGTCGGCGGCGTGGACAACGGGCCATCGCGGGACGCGCCGGAGCTTGCCGCCATTGTGCGCTCCTCGGCGCACTCGTGCCCCATCTTTGCGGGCACCGGCGTCGTGGACCGCCTTGGCGAGCTCTGCCGCGGCGTGGGGCTGACGACGACGGCCTACCTCATCTCCGACAGCAACGTCTTCTACTCGCACGGCCGCCGGGCGCAGATTGCGCTGGAGTCGGCGGACATCCCGGTGCACACCTTTGTCGTGCCCGCGGGCGAGAACTCCAAGAGCCTGGAGACGCTGGAGTCGGTGTACCAGTGGCTGGCTGAGCAGCGGGCCGAGCGGGGGCACTTCATCGTCGGACTCGGCGGCGGCGTTGTTGGCGACCTCGCGGGCTACGCGGCGGCGACGTTCAACCGGGGGCTGCCGCTGGTGCAGGCCCCGACGTCGCTGGCGGCCATGGTGGACGCGTCCATCGGCGGCAAGACGGCGGTAAACCTGCAGGCGGGCAAGAACCTGGTGGGCGCCTTCCACCAGCCGCGGCTCGTCGTCGCGGAGGTGGACGCGCTGCAGTCGCTGCCGGAGCGCGAGCTGGCGTCCGGCTGGGCGGAGGCGATCAAGCACGGCCTCATCCTGGACGAGGACCTCTTCCGCACCTTCGAGGAGCACGCCGAGGCCATCTGCCGGCTTGAGCGCCCCCTGTCCGACGACGTCGTGCGGCGCAGCATGGCGGTGAAGGCCGACGTGGTCAGCCGCGACGAGCGCGAGACGCTGGGGCTGCGCATCCTGCTGAACTACGGCCACACCATCGGCCACGCACTGGAGGCGGCGACGGCCTACGGCGAGCTGCTTCACGGCGAGGCCGTCGCCATCGGCATGACGGCAGCGGTGCGCATCAGCCGCTCGATGGGCCTCATCGACGACGACCTCGTGGCGCGGCAGGACGCGCTGCTGCGCCGCTTCAACCTCCCCACGTCGCTGCCCGGCGCCGACCGCGACGCCGTGCGCCAGGCGATGAGTGTCGACAAGAAAACGGCCGCGGGCTCGATCCGGTGGGTGCTGCTCGAGGGCTGCGGACGCTCGACCACGCGCAACGACGTGCCGGCGGATATCGTCGAAGACGCGCTGGCGGCGGTCACCTAGCCCCCTCTAATCGCCTGAGCCTGTCGAAGGGTGAATGGGGGCGTACCTAGCGGAAGAGGTCCATAGACGCCTCGCGGATGATGACGTCCGCCCCCTCCTCGGACACATCGTAAGGCAGCCCGCGCACGATGGTCACCGGCACGCCGATGGTCTTGCGCGTCACAAGCTCCGCCGCGCCCGCGGCCTCGTCGGCGACGGCCGCCACGGAGACCTGCAGCGTGCGCCCGTCGCGGTCCACCATGCCGCGGTAGTCCTTGAGCGGCGCAATCCCCGCGCAACCGATGGCGATGTCCGTCGTCCCCACGCGCCACGGGCGTCCAAATGTGTCCGAGATGATGACGGCCACCGTGCGGCCCGCGCGCTCCCGGACGGCGTCGCGGATGCGGCGGGCCGAGGCGTCGGGGTCCTTCGGCAGCAGGCAGAGCACGTCGTCGCCGGTGACGTTGGACGCGTCGACGCCCGCGTTGGCGCAGATGAGGCCGTGGTGCGTTTCGGTGATGAGCACGCCCCGCTCCATGCGGACGATGCGGCGGCTCTCGCGCAGCACCACCTCGACGTGGCGCGGGTCCTTCATCTCCCCGGCGATGGTCAGCGCGAGCGGGCTCGGCTCCACGTCCGCCAGGTTTACGAGGGCGCCCTCCGCCTTGGAGACCACCTTCTGGGTGACGACGACGATGTCGCCGTCCTCGACCGGCGTACCCTGCCCCTCGGCGGCGGCGAGGATGATGCCGGGGAGATCGTCGCCCACCTGTATCTCCGGCACGCCCGTTATGCCGATGACCCGGAACTCCGGGAATCGGGTCTGATTCTGCGCGTCTGTCATGCGTTCACTACCCTGCCTGCGATGGCACAGTCCATGTGCGATTGGCCCGACATTGGCACAGGAAGGGTACCACGCAATGGGGGGCGCAGGGAGTCATGCGTACGTGTCCGGCGGCGCGCGTGGTACGATTGTCGGGATGGCCTGTAGCTGAGACGGATACCCGGAGGGCTGGATTGACGGCGATTGTGGTGGGGGTGGACACAGGCGGGACGTTCACGGACCTCGTGCTGATGGGGCCCGGCGGACTGCGCGTCCACAAGGTCCCGTCCACGCCCAATGACCCGTCGCGGTCCATCCTGCGGGGGCTGGCGGAGCTGGGCGCGTGGCGCGACGGCACATGGTCGCAGCGCGACACCGAGCTCGTGCACGGCACCACCGTCGCGACGAACGCGCTGCTCGAGCGCAAGGGCGCGCGGACGGCGCTGGTCACTACGGCGGGCTTTGAGGACCTGCTGGAGCTGGCGCGGCAGACCCGCCCCTCGCTGTACGACTTCATGCAGCAGAAGCCGCCGCCGCTCGCGCCGCCGGAGCTGTGCTTCGGCCTCGAGGAGCGCGTGCTGGCCGACGGCAGCGTCGAGCGCGCGCCCTCGGCTGAAGCTGTCCGCCGCGTCGTCGAAGCCGTGCGCGACGCGGGGGCGGAGGCCGTCGCGATCTCCCTGCTGTTCTCCTTCCTCCACCCGGCGCACGAGGAGCTGGTCGCCAAGGCGCTGGGCGAGCTTGATCCCCCGCCGTTCATCTCCGTCTCCAACCGCGTCCTGCCGCAGTACCGGGAGTATGAGCGCACAAGCACCGTGACGGCCAACGCCTACGTGGGCCCGGTCATGGCCGGCTACCTGAGGCGGCTGGAGGCGGCCCTCGGCGCCGAGGGCGCAATCCCCGGCCGCGGCCGCGTCATGCAGTCCTCGGGCGGGAGCGTCTCGCTGGGGGCGGCGGCGCAGGAGCCGGTGCGCACCGTGCTGAGCGGGCCCGCCGGGGGCGTCGTCGGGGCGCTGGCGGTAGCGCGGTTGGCGGGCTACCCGGACATCATCACGCTGGACATGGGCGGCACCTCCACCGACGTCTCGCTGTGCCCGGGGAGGATGCAGGAGACGGTGGCGGCGTCGCTGGGCGGCGTGCCCATCGGTGTGCCGATGCTGGACGTGCACACCGTCGGGGCCGGCGGCGGATCCATCGCCCACGTCGACGCCGGCGGCGCGCTCACGGTGGGGCCGGAGTCGGCGGGCGCCGACCCGGGCCCGGCCTGCTACGGCGTCGGCGACGCGCCCACTGTCACAGACGCCAACCTCGTATTGGGGCGCATCCGGGCGGAGGACTTCCGCGGCGGGCGGATGCCCCTCGACCGCGGCGCGGCGGGCGCGGCCCTGGCGCGGCTCGCCGAGGCGATGGGCGCGGACGCCGCCGCGGCGGCGCTGGGCGTCGTCCGCGTGGTGAACGCGACGATGGAGCGGGCCGTCCGTGCCATCTCGCTGGAGCGCGGCTTCGACCCGCGCGAGTTCACGCTGGTGGCCTTCGGCGGGGCCGGGCCGCAGCACGCCTGCGAGCTGGCCGAGGGACTCGGCATCACCCGCGTGCTGGCGCCGACGACGCCCGGCGCGCTGTCTGCGTACGGCGTGGCCATCGCCGACATCACGAAGGACTACTCGCAGACGGTGCTGCTGCCGCAGGACGAGGTCACCGCGGACCGGCTGCGGCAGGGCCTCGCGGGGCTGCGCTCCCGCGCGATGGCCGAGCTCCGCGACGAGGGCGTTCCCCGGCGCCGCATCCGGCTGCAGCCGCTGCTCGACATGCGGTACGTGGGGCAGTCCTACGAGCTGACCGTCGACTGCCCACGTCTCGGCGTAGCGGTCGCGGCGAGCGCGGCGCGGGCCTTCCACGCCGCCCACGCGCAGCGGTTCGGGTACGCCGACGACCGCGCGCCGATCGAGGTGGTGAACCTCCGGCTCAAGGCCGTCGGCGTCTCGGCCGTCGAGCAGCCGGGCGCGGCCCCGCCGACCGTCAGCGCCGACGGCGACGCGCTCGTGGCCGAGGACACCGTCGTGTTCGCGGACGGGCCGCGTCGGACGCCGTTCTTGCGCCGCGAAGCGCTGCGAACTGACGCTGTCGTGGCGGGGCCTGCCGTCGTGCTGCAAATGGACGCGACCACCGTCGTGCCGCCGGGGTGGACGGCGAGGGTGGACGGCTACGGGAACTTGGTGATCTCGCACGTGTCGAGGTAGAGCGAGGCCTACCCTCTAGCGGCCTCTGCGCGCTTGGCCTCGTCCCACAGGCCGAGCTTCTCGTCCATCGACGCCGCGCGCAGATCGAGGCCCGAGGCGCGGGCCGCCGACTCCACGCGGGTGAAGCGGCCGTAGAAGCGCGCGTTCGCCTGCCGCAGCGCGGTCTCGGCGTCGACGCCCATCCACCGAGCGGCGTTCACAAGCGCCAACAGCGCGTCGCCGAGCTCTTCCTCCTGCCGCTGCGTCCCTTCCGCCTGCTCCAGCTCCACCAACTCCTCGCGGACCTTGGCCATCACGTCGGTGAGGCCCGCCCACTCGAAGCCCGCGTGGGCCGCGCGGTTGGAGATGGCCTGCCCGTAGCCGAGCGCCGGCATGCCCCTGGCGACGCCGTCGAGGGCGGACACGTCGTCGCCGCGCTCCTGCCGCTTGGTCTGCTCCCAGTTCGACTCGACCTCGCGGGCATCGCGCACGGTCACGTCGCCGAAGACGTGGGGGTGGCGGCGCACGAGCTTCTCGCAGATGTGGCGGAACATGTCGTCCTGCGTGAACGTGCCGTTTTCCTCGGCGATCTGGCAGTGGAAGACGATCTGCACGATGACGTCGCCGAGCTCCTCGGCAAGCGCGCCGGGCTGCTCGGCATCCAGCGCCTCGAGGGCCTCGTAGCACTCTTCGAGGAGGTTGCGGCGGAGCGACTGGTGCGTCTGCTCGCGGTCCCACGGGCAGCCGCCGGGCGCCCGCAGCCGGTTGACGATGTCCCACAGCGCCTGGTACGTGTGCTGCCCGTGCTCCTGCATGCGCGTTACTCCTGTAGGGATGCGCCCATTATACTGGTGAGAGCAGCCACCAGACAGGCGAGAAAGGTTGACGCTTTGGACGCATGGATCGAGAGGTGGTCACGGGTCTCGCCCGGAGTGTTCCGGTGGGCGGGCGTGGCCGTGCTGGTCGCCCTGCCGATCTTCCTGGTCACCCTCAACGTGCGGGCGCTCTTCAACGCGCCCCTGGTGTACAACACGGGCTTCGAGCGCAACCGCATCGCGGAGAACACCGGATTGCCGGCGAGCGAGATAGAGCGCGTGGGCGACGAGATCCGCGAGTACCTCGGCAACGAACAGGAGTACATGACCATATTCCTCCACGCTCGCCCGCTGTTCACGGCGCGGGAAGTCGAGCACATGCGCGACGTGAAGGCGCTGCTGGGGCTGGTGTACACGGTCACGTACGTGACCGGCGCGGCGGTTTTGGTCTACGCCGCGTGGGGTTTCCGCCGCGAGGGGGTGCGCTTCCTGCGCCGGACGTCGATGGCCGGTGCGGTGGGCGGAGTGGGGCTCGTCGCGACGGGCATCGTGCTGGCGCTGGGCTTTCCCGTGTTCTTCACGCTCTTCCACCAGATCAGCTTCAGCAATGACTACTGGATCCTGAACCCAAGCGAGCACTTCCTTGTGGTGCTGTTCCCCTACCGGTTCTGGCTTGAGGCTACGGTGTTGCTCGCCGTCCTGACGGTCGCGGAGGCGGCGGCCATCTGGGGCGTGAGCCGCTACCTGCACCGCCGGCTCGCCTCTGGGCCGGAGGACGCCGAAACTCCGAACCCGACAGCCTGACATCCAGCGTGAGGAACAAAAAGCAGAAGCCCCGGCAGGACCGGGGCTTCGTAGTGTCTTGCGTTATGTCTTGTGATTAGTGACAGCCGCAGGCGCCCCCGCAGCATCCGCCCCCGCCGTCCGCCATGGGCATGGAGGACTCGCCGGGGCCGCCGGCCGTGATGGCCGCGAAGACGGAGAGCACGCGCCGGCCCGCGCCGCGGCAGGTTGGGCATGTCGCCGGGTCGTTGCCCTTGGACATGGGCCGCAGGACTTCAAAGCGCTCGTTGCAGGGCTCGCAGTGGTACTCGTACAGCGGCATGGCGCCCTCCTCAGTCTCGGTGACGGGGTTGATTGTATCGGCGCGGAGGAGGTTGGTCAACAAGGCAGGGCTTGGGGGCATGCCCTCGCCGAGACAGGAGGGATTACACAACGACGCGCTCAACGGGTACAATGGCGGGTACGAATTGCGTAATTCTCGAATAGAGGTCGCCGCCAATATGCCCACTTCTCCAAAGCACATCCAGGAAATGCTCACCGCCTTCTGGATGTCCAAGACGCTCTTCACCGGCGTGGAGCTCGGCGTGTTCGACGAGCTCGCGAAGGGACCCGCCAGCGCCGAGGTGCTGGCCTACCGGCTGCGGCTGCACCCCGGCGCGCTGGAGCGGCTGATGAACGCGCTGGTGGCGCTGGAGCTCATCCAGAAGGAGAACGGACGCTTCAGCAACACGGAGGAGGCCGCGCTCTACCTGGTCAAGGGGCAGCAGGGGTACCTCGGCGCGCAGGTGGAGCACCTGAGCCAACTGCACTGGCGGCTGTGGCAACTGCTGCCGGGCGCGGTCCGGGAGAACACGCCGCGGGTGAAGGAGGTCTTCGGCCCCGGTTTCGACATGCTGGCCGCCGTCTACGCCGAGCCTCGGCAGCTCCGCGGGTTCGTGCAGGGCATGCACAACCTGACCGTTCCAGACGCGCAGGAAATTGTCGACGCCGTGGACTTCACGCCATACCGCTGCCTGCTGGACGTGGGCGGCACCTCCGGCGCGCTGGTCATCGCCGCGCTGCGCAAGTACCAGCACCTGCACGGCATCGTCTTCGAGCAGCCGGCCGTCTGCGCCATCGCCGACGACTACCTGCGCCAGTACGGCGTCGATGACCGAGCGCGCACGCACCCCGGCGACTTCTTCGAGCAGGGCAGTCTGCCGGCGGAGGCCGACGTCATCGCCCTCGGCTGGATCCTGCACGACTGGCCGGATGAGCAATGCCACACCATTCTGCGCCACTGCTTCCAGGCGCTGCAGCCGGGCGGCGCCATCCTGGTGTGCGAGAAGCTGCTGGACGAGAGTGGCACGGGCCCGCTGCTGACCACGCTGATGGACCTTCACGCGCTGGTGTCGACGGGCGGGCAGGAGCGCTCCGCCGCGGTGTACGGCGCATGGCTAGAGCAGGCAGGGTTCCGGGACGTGGATGTGCGGCTCCTGGAGGGCAGCAGGGACCTCGTCATCGCGTACAAGCCCTAACCGGCGCCCGCTCTCCGCGCCGGCGTCGCGCCCCCGCGCCGGCGTCGCGCCTCTCAGCCGCCCGCAAAGGAGCGCCCATGACAAACGCACCTGAAAGTACGCTGCGCATCGTCGTGCCGGACGACGAACCGCCGGCCATTGGCGGCTCGCCGCAGGAGCAGAAGCTCCGTGACCTCGGCGAGCTCCGCGTCCACGACTCCCTCGCGCTGGGGCAGGAGATGCTGCTCGAACGCATCCGCGACGCGCACGTCGCCATCTGCATCCGCAACTCCAGCCAGTTCACGGCTGAGGTGCTGGACCAGTGCGCGGACATGCGGCACATCGTGGTGTTCGGCATCGGCGTGGACATGGTGGACCTGGAGGCTTGCAGGCGGCTGGGGATCCTGGTCACCAACACGCCCGGCTACTCCGCGCCCGCCGTCGCCGAGCACGCCATCGCGCTTGCGATGGCCGTCGCCAAGCGCGTGGTCACAAACGACCGCCTGGTGCGCGAGGGCGGGTGGGCAAAGGACGCGGTGGGGCAGCTCTACGGCAAGACGCTCGGGGTTGTCGGGGCTGGGCCCATCGGCAAGCGCGCGGCAGAGCTGGGCCGGGGCATCGGCATGAACGTCATCGCGTGGACGTACCATCCCGACGAGGACTGGGGCGAGCGCGCCGGCGTCCGTTGGGCTCAGCTTGATGAGGTGATGCGCACCGCCGACATCGTAACCGTGCACCTGCGGCTCTCCGACCGGAGCCGCGGGCTGCTGGACCGCTCCCTGCTCGAGTCAATGAAGCCGGGCGCGATCTTCGTGAACACGGCGCGCGGCGCGATCGCGGACGAGGAGGCGCTGCTGGAGCTGCTCGCCGCCGGGCGCATCGCCGGGGCTGGGCTGGACGTGTTCAGCCGGGAGCCGCTGCCGCCGGGGCACCCGTTCACGGCACTCGACAACGTCGTCCTCGCGCCCCACGTCGCCTCATCCACGCCGGAGGCGGACGCCGACGGCCTTGAGATGGTGGTGGACAACATCCGGCAGTGGCTGGCGGGCACGCCCGTCCACATGATGACGCAGGACGTCGGCTTCCCTACGTGAACGGAATGTGCAGGACCGCTCGGCGGAAGAGCAGCTTCCGCACGTGCGTCCAGGCGCGTCCGACCTGTTCAGACTGGAGCTGCGAGAGCGACCGGCGACTGTAACGCTCGACGGCGTGCGCGTTGCCGAGGATGCGCAGGTCCCCTGAGGCGCCGGGGAAGACCCGGGCCAGGCGCGACGTGTACTCGGCCGGCGTCTGGTTGCGGTGGTGCGGCAAGCCCGCCCACGCGCCAAGCCAGCACATGCGCTCGAACACCGTCGTCGGCACGCTCACCTTGACGAAGGTGCGACGGTAGCCGTACCACGTTGCCCATACCACGAAGAGGACCGCCAGCGACCACGCCATCACGGTCCCGCTGATGAACGGGTCTTCCTCTACGTCCAGGTCCCCGACGGTCAGAAAGGCATCTTCCTCAAAGAACTCGTCTTCATCAAAGAAGTCCTCGGCGCCGGTCGCGGTGACGTTGGCGCCCTCGAAAAGGAAGGATTCCGGTGCGGCGGGAAGCTGCCAGTTCGGCGTCGGCTCGAACTCCACCCAGCCATAGCCGGGGAAGTAGGCCTCCGCCCAGCCGTGGCTGTCGGCCTCTCGCACGATCCAGTGGCCGGCGTTCGGGTCGTACTCCCTCGGCGTGTAACCGACGACCATGCGCGCCGGCACCTCGACCTCGCGCAGCAGCACGGCCATGGCTGACCCGAAGTACTCGCTGTAGCCGCGTTCCAGCTCAAAGATGAAGTGCTCAACGCCGTCCACGTCATAGGGCGGGGCTGGAATCTCCTGGTCGTATCCCAGGGTATGGAGGAAATTCTCGATGGCCTTGGCCTTGTCGTAGGGGTTGGTGATGCCCAACGTGATCTCCCTGGCCAGGTCGCTCACGCGCTTCGGTTGATCGGCCGGGAGCTGCAGGTAACGGTCGCTCACCCAGCCGGGGTAGTCGTTGCCGGCCGCGCGCAACTGGTCGGGCGACGCCGTCGACAGGGACGACGTGATGGAGTACGTGTCGCCAGGGTCAAGTTTGCCCGCGCTGCGGAGCGCCACGATGTCCGGCGGGTCTGGCGGCCGCCGCGACACCTGCACCCAAGTCAGCGAGCGGATGTCGCGGCGCAGCGTCGCCTCCAGGGCCTCGCGCTCCGTGGCCGCCTCGCCCGCCTCCGGCTCCGCGACGCGGTAGGCCCGCTCGTTGCCCCCCTCCGGCGTGTCGCGGAAGGCCACCTGCGTGACGACGGAATCCTCCGGGACCATTGCCAGGATGACATCGGCCTGCGTGGTCACGTCCCGCTCATAAAGGCGCGCCGCCTGCAGCACCGGGACAATGAGCTCAATATCGGCGGGAAGGCCGGGGTCAGCGTTCAGGTGCCCGGCCAGCGGCAGCCAGAATGTGGGCGCCGGCAGCGCCTGCACCTTCACGGCGGCGTCTCCTTCATGGAGGAGCGGCAGATTGGAGACCGGCATGGTGTCCGTGCTGAAAAGCGGGACAACGCTGTGTTCCAGTTCCTGCCGCTGCTGATAGCCGCGAGGCCGGCTCCAGGGCAGGTCGTCGTCAAAGGTAACGGTCTGCATCTGCCCGGTCGTCCAGCCTTGCGCGGTGTAGACCGGGTAGGCGCGGGCGCGCAGATAGGCCGGCTGCGGCGACTCGAACAGGAAGAGGGGCTCGTCGCTCAGGGAGATGGAACCCTGGAAGGGAAGGTGCGTCCCAAAGTTCAGGTTGAGGCCGCCCTTCCGGTCGGGCAGGGCCGCGAAAAGCCGGTCGAGGTCCTCCTCGATGGTGTCGAGCGGGGCGCGCGTCCACTCCCAGGCGGTGTCCAGCCACGGCGACTGCCACGGCCTCGACGGCAGTATGAAGGCGATGAGCAGCACCGCCAGAATGTACCAACTCCCGCGGAACAGCGCGCGCAGCCCGTAGGACGGTAGTATCGAGAGCCCGTCCCCGGACCACGCGGTCCACTGGTTCAGGGAATTCATCCGCACGATGAGCAGCATGGCGAATGCCAGGTAGATGAACATCTGGAAGCCGAACTGCTCCGGCAGGTAGCTCAGGTTCGAGAACATCGCCAAGCCGCCGGGGACCACGGAGAGCCACACGCTGCGCCGCCGGAACGCCGCCCACGTCGACACGTAGGCGATGACCCACGCCATCGCCGTCAAGAACAGGGCGAACGGCATGGTGTCCGTGCTGATGCCGCCCTCGGTAGCAGTCTCGCCCCACTCAGCCAGGCGCATGTTGAGGACGCGGAAGGGCTCGACCCACCCGGCGGCTTCCGTGAGGGTGGAAAGCTGCCAGTAGACGAAGGCCGCTCCCACCAGGACGGCGCCGGCGTGCCAGGCGGTCTGCCAGCCGGGCGCCTTTGCGACGCCGAGCCCGATGAGCGCGCCGACGAGGAGCACGTATTGCAGCGACGGCGTCTCGGCCCAGGCCGCTTCCGAGATGGTCCACGCGATGACGAAGAGCGGCGCCAGCACGGCCACCAAGGTCAGCCAGCCCTCGGAGGGCGTGAACTGCCGCAGCGGATGGAATGAGAGCCGCCCTCTGGCCAGGAGGTCCCCGGTGGTCCGCACGGAAGCGGCGGTCGTCATGCCGGCGCCTCCGTCTTCCGGGGCGTGAGGATCCGGCCGGATGGAAGGTAGAGCGGCCGGGCTAGCGCCTGCGACAGCGCGTCGCCCTTGCGGACGGCGTAGGTGCGGACGCCGCCCGACGCGAGCCGGTCCGCCACCGCCGGGACCTCGCCCTCGCCGCCGAAGGACGCCGGGTCAAGCAGCACCGTGCTCACCTGCGAGCCGTGGCGGAACAGCCAGTTGGCCGCCTCCGGCCATCTTGGGTCAACGGAGGGGGTGATGATGACCATGGTGCTCTGGTCCAATCCCAGGCGCCGCCCCTCCTCCAACGCCGACTCCAGGGGCCTGCCGCCCATCGCCCGCGCCGTCGCCAGCGAGCGGAAGATGCGGTCCTGGTGGGCGTAGCCACGTCCGGGCAGCATGTGAATGGGCTCCTCGCCGAATGCAAACAGCCCCACGGCGAGGCCGGAGTCGAGGAGGCGGTGCGCCAGGGACGCCGCTATGGTGACGCCGTACTCCTCGGTGGAATCGTCGCCCTCACCGGCCTGCACGTTGCGGTGAAGGTCAAGCACCAGCCACACGTCGCTGCCGGTGTCCTGCTCAAACTGCTTCACCATGAGCTGGCCGGTGCGGGCCGTCGACGGCCAATGGATGCGGCCAAAGGTGTCCGACGGCAGGTATTCACGGACGCTCGTCACCATTGGGCTGGTGCTCGAGAAGGGGCTGCGCCGTTCGCCCTCGCCCGGCGAGCCCCGGCGCGGCAGCGCGAAGAGCGGCAGCGGCACCGTCGCCGGGTACACCATCACCTGCTGCGCCGTCCCGAAGGTGCGCCGGTGCCGGAAGATGCCGAGGGGATCGCTGGAAGAAACGGTAATGGGGCCAATGATGTAGTCGCCCCTGCGGGTGGCAATGATGCGGTTGGCCCACATCTCGGTCGAGTGCGTGCTGAGGTTGATGACGCGGCCGCCGCCGGGGCCGGGGAAGGTCGTATGCTCCTGCACCACCAGCAACGGCTTGGGGCCGGCCGAGTTGGTGACGCTGATCTGCGACACGAAGTTGCCGCCGACCTCTCGATAGCCCAGCCGCCGCTGTACCCGCACGTCCAGCCCCCACAGGCCAACCTTCCCCCAGACGTACGTGCCGGCGAGCGCAAGGACCAGCGCGTAGCCGACCCGGTAGTACACCGTAAACCCCGTGGCCATGGCGTACAGGACTGACAGGGCCAGCAGCAACAGGACGACCTGAAACCGCGTCGGGCGATAGCTCATGACCGTCCCTACCGTGCCGGGGCTCTTTGTCCCGATCTCACGCCAGGGACCGCCACCTCCTCCAACGCGCCTTCAACAATGGTCCTGCCGTCGATGCCGCGCATTCGGGCGGAGGGCGGCACGATGACCCGGTGGGCAAGCACGGGGACCGCCATCTCTTTGACGTCGTCCGGGAGCGTGTAATCGCGTCCCCGCAACAGCGCCAGCGCCTGGCTCACGCGGAAGAGCGCCAGCGAGCCGCGCGGCGACGCCCCAAGCTCCGCCTCAGGGTGCCGTCGCGTCACCTGCGCGAGGCTCACGGCGTATTCCATGATTGCCCGGTCGGCATGGATCTGCCGCACCGCGTCCTGCAGCTCGATCACCTCTTCAGGCGACACCACCGGCTCAAGCGCCTCGATGGGGTGCTGGGTCACCTGGTGCTCCACCACCGACACCTCCGTCTCGAGGTCCGGATAGCCCAAGTTGATGCGCAGCATGAAACGGTCGAGCTGGCCCTCCGGCAGGGGGAACGTGCCCTCGTACTCGATGGGGTTGAGCGTGGCCAGCACCATGGCCGGACGGGGCAGCGCGTGCGTGGTGCCGTCCACGGTGACCTGGTGTTCCTCCATCGCTTCCAGCAGCGCCGACTGCGTCTTGGGCGTGGTGCGGTTCAGCTCATCTGCGAGCACCATCTGCGCCATGATTGGCCCGGCCCGGAACTCGAACTCGCCCGACTGCTGGTTGTAGACGGACACGCCGGTGATGTCGCTGGGCAGGAGATCGGGCGTGAACTGGATGCGCCCGAAGCTGCAGCCGGTCGACCTCGCGACGCTGCGCGCGAGCATCGTCTTGCCGACGCCCGGCACGTCCTCTATGAGTATGTGTCCGCCGCAGAGCAGCGCGATGACCGCATGCTCCACAGACTCGCGCTTGCCCAGGATCACGCGGGACACGTTGTCGATAAGCCTGGTTATTTTCGTCTGCGCGCTTGCGCCGTCCTGCACCATGACCTCCTTGGGCTGGCGCGGTCCGGGGGCCTGCGGCCCACGGCGCTCCACCGACACGGTTATCGGATCTGCGTGTCCATTCGGAACGTCTCGAATCATTGGCCCGCCGCATAGCTGAAGCAACGCCGCTGGCCCCATAGGCATTGGGTTCTATACAGGATAGCGCAAATGTCCATGTCGGTACAGCGATACCGCCAAATGCGAGCCCTCCTGGGTGGGGTGTTGTTGTGAATGAAGGTTCCGGCTACGGCGCAGGGGACGGCTCGGCCAGCAGCTGCTCCCGCGCCGCCTGGCCCACACGTGCCAGGACTTCCTGCAGCGGCAGCCCCCGCTCGACGGCGATGGCGCGGCAGGCGTCGTATTCCGGCGCGGCGGCGACGGGCCTACCGTCGAGCAGCTTCACCTTGACCGCCACGGGCCCGAACTCCGTGTGCACGTCGCGCATCTCCCTCCCGGCCTCGTACCGCTCGACCTCCCGGCGGCGCACGCCGAGGGTCGTCGTTTCACGCAGCAGCATTGCGACGGCGTCAGCCTCCAGGGACGCCGGGACCAGGACGCTGAGCAAGGTTCCCGGCCGGTTCTTCTTCATCTGGATGGGCGTGTGCCAAACGTCAAGCGCGCCCATTTCAAAGAGCCGCTCCTGCGCGTAGCCGAGAAGCTGCGGGCTGGCGTCGTCGATGTTGGTCTCCAGCAGCGTGACCTGCCGCCGCGCCGGCACGGCCTCCGCCTCACCCACCCACAGCGCGACGGCGTTGGGGAAGCTCTCCGGGTTCCGCGTGCCGAGCCCGTACCCGACGCGTTCCAGCCGCATCGCCGGCCGCTCGAAGGTCGCGAGGCCCGTTACGAGCGCCGCGCCGGTCGGCGTGACGAGCTCGCCGGTGTAGCCGTGGGGCGGCGGAGTGACGGGCGCGTTCGCCATGACCGCGAGGGCCATCGTCGCGGGCGCAGACGCCGGAAGCGGGCCGTGGGCGGCCTTGATGACGCCGGACCCCATCGGGATGGGGCTTGCGTACAACCGCTCGACGCCCAGCAGCTCAAGCCCCGCCACCGTGCCGACGACGTCGACGAGCGTGTCCAGCGTGCCCAGCTCATGCGGGTGCGGCGAGGGGTCGCCGGGCGCCGCGCCGTGCACCGACCGCTCCGCCTCCTCCAGAAGCCGCAGGACGCGGAGGCTCCGCTCAGCGACCGAGGGCGCAAGCCCGCTGCCGTTGATGGCGTCGGCGAAGTCCTGCCAGCCCATGCGGACGGACTCGGCGCCGGAGCCGCCGGTGTCCAGCGTGACGTGGACGCCGGGCAGGCCGCCCCGGTGACCGCGTGTAGCGGCAATGGCGCAGCCGGGCACCGGCAGCTTCATCAGCTCCGCCTCGAGGTCGGCCGGGCTGAGGCCGGCGTCGAGCAACGCGCCCAGCAGCATATCGCCGCTGGCCCCGCCGATCATGTGGATGTACCCAACGCGCATCGCGACCCTCACACCCTCAAGACTCTCGCCGCCACACCCGGAACGATGCAGACACTGAGGACGTGATCGCTCCGGGCGCGAAAGAGGTCAGACGCCAATTATCCCCCACCGCCCTAGATGCCGCCAACACCCCCGCACGGCGCGGAAGCTGACCAACTGAAAGGGAGCCCCTAAGCGGGGCTCCCTTCGAGTGCTCGAGCGAATGCAGGCCTGTCTACGCCGGCACGTACTCCGGCGTGTAGGGTGCGCCGTCGTACAGCTCGGACCAGAGGGCGTTACGCCACTCCGTTCCGAGGGGCAAGACCTTCTCAATTGGCCGAAGCTGGTGTGCGTTGCGGCCCAGTCCCGGCGGCGTCCCGCCGTCCTCGACGCGCCGTACGGCGTCGAGCAGGATCTTGCGGGCCATGATGATGGCGCGGTCCGTGGTGCCCAAGTGCTCGCGGGTGCGGTCGCAGATGGGGCCCATGGTGTCCTGCACGGCGCGGTCCTGGGTGTTGGTGCCCGGGATGCCGGAGAAGGTCTGGGTACGCTGGACCTCACGGTCGATGAGGTAGTCGTTCTCTGCGCTGGCCCTCGATCTGAAGCCCGCTGCGACGTCGATGTCTTTGCCGAACTCGTTCCCCGAGCCCGTCTGCCGCCGCTCCGACTCCGCCATCTCGTTGCCGTCGAAGCGGTAGCTGAAGTTCCACACCATTGTGTTCTCGTCGTCGATGGGCACCCAGATGTGGCCGGAGGCCCGGCCGTGCCGCCGCTGGAGCTGCCCGCCCGGCCGCAGCTGGTAGAAGGGCGCGATGTAGTGGTAGGCGCGGACGTAGTTGCCCTCGTCGTCGCTGACGGTGCGGATGCCGGCGTAGGTGTAGCCGTAGTCGGTCGGCGTGACCTCGACGTGGGCGGCCAGGGAGTTGGCGCGGGCCCGGTCCATGACGTCCGTGCCGGATCCCGCAAACCGACGGTGCAGGAAGTTGGTGTGCACCGAGTCGATTCCGCCCTCGAGACCCTGGAGCCAGTTGCAGCGCTGCACCACCTTGGTCGTGCCGCGGTGCAGCTCCGGCACCTGCGTCCACTCGAAGGCCGGCGGTTCCGGCTCCAGTTCCTTGGGGCCCATGTAGACCCAGACTATGCCGCCGAGCTCGGCGGTGGGGTACGCCGTGATCTTCACCTTGTCCCTGAAATTGCTCTCCACGGGTTCCGAGGGCATGTCGACACAGTCGCCGCGCACGTCGAACTTCCAGCCGTGGTAGACGCAGCGCAGCCCGCTCTCCTCGTTCCGGCCGAAGAAGAGGCTCGCCCGGCGGTGCGGGCAGTAGTTGTCGAGGATGCCAACGTCGCCGTCGGTGTCGCGGAATGCGACCAGGTCCTCGCCCAGCAGCCGCACACGGATGGGCGGGCAGTCGGGCTCAGGCAGCTCCCACGAGAGGACGGCGGGCATCCAGTAGCGGCGCATCACCGCGCCCATCGGCGTGCCCGGCCCGACGCGGGCCAGGGTCTCGTTTTCCTGAAACGTCAGCATGGGTCATCCTCCCAAAATGCGATGTCCGGGACACCCCGAAATCGGAGCGCCCCGGACATTGTCTTCAAGCCTGCTTGCCCTACTGCCGGACTGCCTTGATCAGCTCGTAGTGCGTCCAGAGGTCGGAGATGTTGCCCGGGAAGTTGTAGGACTCAACGTACGTTGGGTTGTAGACCAGCTCCGCCGGGATCCAGTAGAGGAAGATGCCCATGTGGAGCGGGTACGCCAGGTCGCCGAGTTCCCGCATCAGCCTGGTCTGCTCGTCCAGGTCCAGCGTCATCTGGATCGTGTCGATCAGGTCCCTGGTCTCCTGGAGCTCCAGCGAGCTGCCCCTGGGGGAGACGTGGGAGTTGTAGACGCGCCAGCCCTGGATGTCGAAGGAGAAGGTGGCGCCGAATCCGACGTGGTTCTTGTACTGGAACCCGCGGCTTGCCGCCCGGCGAGCCGCCGCGTCGGTCACGTCAAGTCCGGCCTTGATGCCCACGTCCTCCCAGAAGCCCGCCAGGGCCTCCAGCACGTCCGCGGACTGGCTGAATTGGGCGTGGGTGGAAATCTGGACCTCAATCTCCAAGGGGTTGTTCTCGTTGTATCCGGCCTCTGCCAACAGGGCGCGTGCCGCCGCCGGGTCGAAGCCGTACTCGGACTCGAAGTTCTGGTCCCACGCGGGGTTGTGGTACGCGGCGCCGGGCCGGTGGTGGTTCATGACCATGATCTGGCCCTTGTTGCCGAAGTACGCCTCGTTCAGGAGGTGCCGGTCAATGGCCTTGTTCATCGCCTTGCGGACGCGGACGTCCAGGAAGGGCGAGTCACAGTGCGCGTAGCCGCATTCGGTGCCCTGCGCCTCATAGGTCCCCCAGTTTCTGTCCAAGAAGACGCCCTGGAAGCCCACGAACACGCGTTGCGCCCCGTGCTTGCCCGTCGAGACCACCATGCCCTTGGCCTCAGCCTCCGGCTTCTGGTCCTCGGCCAGCTGGGTCAGGTGCACTTCGTCCGTCAGGAGCGCCGCGTAGCGGGTGGACGCCTCGCCTACCCACTTGAACTCCAACTCCTGGAAGTCCGGGTTGGAACGCCAGTGCTGGTAGGGCACCTTCTCAAACAACATGCCCTGGCCCTGCGTCCGGCTGACAAACTGGTAGGCGTTCGTCCCCGGGAGCGGGGCGCCCGTCAGGTCAGCCTGGTTCCCGAGGGCATCGGCGGGATCGCCTGCGCTAACGCCCGCGGCGCTTGCGCTCTGGATCTGAATGGAGCCCACCTGCTCGGAGATCATCCGCATGAACTCCGCGTTTGCCCTGCTGTGGCGGAACACGACCTCGTAGTCGTTCACTTCCTCGATCGTTGCCAGGCGCAGCCGTGAGCGGTGGGGGTGGATGGACTCCGGCTGGGTGAGCTGCGCGTGCGTGTAGACGACGTCGCGCGAGGTGAACTCACCGTTGTTGCCGTGGAACGGGACGCCCTTTCGCAGCAGGAAGCGGATGGAAATGCCGTCCGGCTCCACGCTCCAGCTGGTGGCGAGCTGCGGCTCCAGGACGCCAGTGTCAGCGTTGAACCCGACGAGGTTCTCGTAGATCGGCCGGACCTGGAAGGTGCTCAGCGGGCCGAGGTCCCTGCCGGGGTTGTTCGACTCGTTGCCCGGCGCCGGGTTGGCGATGACCAGCCGTTCGACAAGCGCCGCACCGGTTGGTTCAGCGGGCCTCTCCATCATCGTACCCTCGGGCTGCGCCGGCGCCTCGGGAATGATGGGCGCGGACGCTACGGACGAGGGCGCCTGCGGGATCGCAGCTTCCGCCGGAGCCTGCGGCGCCGTGGGCGCTGCTGAGGACGTTGTCGTCGTCGTTGTCGCGGAGCTGCTCGTGTCGTCGCTTCCGCCGCATGCCGCAAGCCCGAGAACCAGCGCTAACGCGGCCGCGAGAAGCCAAGCGTGTCGTAACCTGTTTCCAATCGTCGTCATTGTCCCCCTCCTACTGAATCTGTAAGAGCACCCAACCAAATCCGCATGAGGTGTGGTTGCAGTTGCGCATACTACCAGCGCATACTCCCGTAGGTCAATCAGCCTATTGGCCAGTTGTCCGTAGGATATGCGCACGGCGCACTCACCTGCCTAGACGCATTCCGAGAAGAATCGGTTCCCTACTGCGTCTACTCCGCCTCCGAGAGCCGTCGCTGTGCCTCGGCGTACACGTCCGGGGGCAGCGGGCCGAGCTCCGCCGTGCGCAGGTTGTCCGCCAGGTGATCGGCGTTCGCCGTGCCGACGATGGTGGTGTGCATGCTCGGATTGGAGATGGTGTAGCGCAGCATGAACTGCGTGCGCGTCATCCCTTCCAGCAGCTCGTTCAGGTTGGCCTTGTCCCACAGCGCCCACCGGTCGCCGCCGTGGCCGCCGCCGTCCGGGTCGCCCTTGGCGACGCCGCCGCGAACGATGACGCCCGCGCCCGCCTCGCAGGCCCGCGCCATCGCGTCCTCGTGCTCCCGTTCGACGGCCGAGTAGGGTATCTGGAAGGCGTCGAACACGCCCAGGCCGATCTGGTCGGGCAGGTTGGGCAGCGTGCCGGACATGCCCAGGAAGCGGATCTTGCCCTCGCGCTGCAGGTCCAGCAGCGCCTCCACGGCGCCGTGCTGCTCCAGCACTGACGGGGACGGGCTGGCGTGGAACTGCACCAGGTCAAGATGGTCCGTGTTCATCCGGCGCAGGCTCTGCTCGACGCCGGCGACGATGTTCTTGCGCGTGAAGACGTGGGGGAATCGCCCGCCCGTCAGCGCCGCGTCCGCGGGAGGCTCGCTGTCGCCGGCCCAGCAGCCGCACTTGGACGCCAGGAAGTACTCGTTCCGGCGGTGCGGGATGTACCGGCCGATGAGCTCCTCGCTCACGCCGTAGTCGATGGACGTGTCGATCATGTTGATCCCGCCGTCCAGCGCCGCGTTCAGGATGCGCCCGGCCTCCTCCGGGTCGATGTCCCGGCCGCGCGGCGCGCCCCGCAGCTCCATCGCGCCGTAGGCCAGCGCCGTAACCTCGTATCCGGTGCGCCCCAGGGTCCGTTTCACAATGTCCGCCATCTAGTCCTCCCTTTCGTTTGTGATCTCTCTCAACGCTTCCTGAAAAAGCTCAGACTCCGGCCAACGCTCCAGCAGCCGCTGCAAGACGGGCGCCGCCCGCTGTTCCCGAAACCCCATCAGTTGCCCCACCACTACTTGCGCTATGCCCGGCGAGGTAAAGGGATACCTGTCACGGGAGACAACGTGCGCAAGTCCGTCCAGCATATTCAGCAGCGCGAGCCTGACCTCCTCCGTGTCGGGCGACTCCACCCACACTTTCCGATTGCCATTGGAATCGCCGGTGAACACCGGCCCAACCGGGACAGGCCCGCCCTCCGGCATGTGGTGCGGGTGATTGGCGCAGTAGGTGTAGAAGGGAGTCTCGATGGCAAGGCCGCGGATCTCGCAGTGGTCCTTGATTCCCTTGCCTACTCCGGACCGCTCGTAGCCCGCCGTGCCCTCGTTGACGCGGTTGTACCAGCACGTTCCGCAGCAGTCAGAGCCGCCGTTTGGCATGAAGTTCCTCCTGTCCCTGCCCCGCGCGCACCGAGGGCGGGTCCGATGGGTGGTGAGCTGTGTGCGTCCCCTAGAACCCCGGCGCCGGAATGATCGTCGCCTCCGAGCCGCCCTTGCGCCGCTCGACGATGGCGTCGGCAATCTCCAGGATGCGGTATTCCAGCAGCCTCCAGAGGTGGGTGCCTCGCTGGTAGTTGGCAGGGGCAATCTCCTCGACCCGATCGGCCCTGCGCAGGTTCATGCACTTGTTGAAGGAGTTCTGGTCATCGGGGTCGTAGACGGCCATCGTGTGGCCCTCCATCTGCGTCATCACGGCGAAGCAGGGCACGTCCGTCGGCCCGTCGCCGATGTACACCATGTTGGCGAAGGGGATGCGGTGCTCCTCGTGCGGCACGTGGTCGTTCACGTCCTTGTGCAGGTCCAGATAGCCCTTGTTGACGCGAAAGAGGTACTGCGTCTTCTGCGTGTGGCTGATGGCGCGCTTGGGGAAATAGAGCTTGCCCGCCGCGTCCTCATCAAACTCAGACCCGAAGATCGACTTGACGTAGGGACGGATGTTGCTGCCCTCGATGATCTCGCGCAGGCCGGAGGTGATGATGTAGTGCTCCACCGTCACCCCCTGCTCGTGGTACCTGGGCTGGTCGACGACGGCCGAGAGCTCATTGAAGACCTCTGGCACGCCGGGATAGAAGACGAGGGACATCCCCATGTGGCGAAGGTCCTGGTTGGAGAGTTGCCGGAACGCCTCGTTTTCCAGCAGCAGGCGCATCCACGCCAGCTCCGCCTCGTACGTGGTCTCCGCGACCAGCCGGTCCGTCTCCTGCCAGAACGACGCCGGGTTGAGCCCAAGTCGGGGCAGCACGGTGTCCTCGTGCATGGAATGGGGGCTCAGCGTCTTGTCGAAGTCGTAGACGATGCCGATGATGTTCTGCGGCTGCGGCATGTTCCCCCGCCATTACGAACGCCTGCCTGCGTTCGCAGCTGCGATTCTCCCGCTTGGACAGTCCCTCGACCGCCAGTCCCTAGAACGCCGTTCTTTAGAACGCCGGGCTTTAGCCCGCCGCCACCGGCCACGACCGGGGGCCAATGGTCTTCTGGTACGCCTCGAAGTTGCGCCGGGTCTCCTCGATGTGGTCGCCGCCGAATTTCTCGAGGAAGGCGTCGGCCAGCACGAAGGCCACGGCGGCCTCGCCGATGACCCCGGCGGGCGGCACGTTGCACACGTCCGAGCGCTCGTAGTGGGCCTGCACGGTCTGGCCCGTGACCAGATCGACGGACGGCAGCGGCTTGGCCAGCGTCGCGATGGGCTTGATGGCGAACCGCGCCACCACGGGCATGCCCGTGCTCATGCCGCCCTCGATGCCGCCCGTGCGGTTGGTGGCGCGGTGCCACGGCCCGCTGGCGCTTGGGTACGGCCGCTCGGCGGCGTGCCCGTTGGACTCGATGGGTTGCAGGATGTCGTGGTACTGGGAGCCGAGCAGCTCCGCGGCCTCCCACCCGTTGCCGATGGCCACGGCCTTGCACGCCTGGATCGACATGAGGGCCAGCGAAATGCGGGCATCCAGCTTGCGCTCGTAGTGGACGTGGGCGCCGAGGCCGATGGGCACGCCCGTCGCGACCACCTCCACCATGCCCCCCACGGTGTCGCCGTCCTCCTTGGCCTTGTCGATGAGCTTGATCATCTCGGCCTCGGCCGCCGGGTCGGCGCACTGCACCGGGGACTCGACGACGCGCGCCCAGTCGACGGGGTGGTCGTAGTTGGCCCAGACGCCGCCGATGCAGACGATGTGGGAGTGCACCTCCACGCCGAACTCGCGCAGAAAGTGCTTGGCAACCGAGCCCGCGGCAACACGGGCCGCCGTCTCGCGAGCGGAAGCGCGCTCGAGGATGTTGCGGACGTCGCTCTGGCCGTACTTGATGGTGCCCGGCATGTCGGCGTGTCCGGCGCGGAGGCGCGTGACCGTGTTGCCCGGCTCCTCGACGGGCTCCGTGCTCATCACCTTGTGCCAGTTGGCAAAGTCCTTGTTCTCCAGCCACATGGAGATGGGCGAACCCATCGTCAGGCCGTGGCGGACGCCGGAGAGCAGCTCGGCCCGGTCCTTCTCGATGAGTTGCCGGCCGCCGCGTCCGTAGCCGCGCTGCCGCCGGGCCAGGTCCTCCTGGATGCCGTCCTCGCTGATGGCGAAGCCCGCGGGGAAGCCCTCGACAATGATCGTGAGCCCCTTGCCGTGCGACTCGCCCGCCGTCATGTACTTGACCACAGGATGCTCCTTCTGAGGTGATTCATCAGCCCACTTCAGGCCCACGACAAAGATGGCCCCTAGCTAGGCTTGCAATCCACCACACTACAACAGAGGGTCGTCCCCCACTGCTTCTCTATCGTGCATCTGTTCCGCCGTATCCGACCAAACTTGCTGAGTTTCGTCCCAATGCGCGAATGTGAGCTCTGTATCCTTTATAACCGTGTAGTTTATGCCTCCCCTCACGTGCCACGTTCGCATCCTTGTCTCCCTATGCGGTGCAATCATAGTGCTTCTTATCCACGCATAGCTGTTTGGGACATCCCGAATCTTCGCCTCCAAGTGTAGATAGTAGTCATAGGCTGCTTTGGCCATCGACTCGATAATTATTTCTGGCTCGTCATCGGACAATTCACTAGGGTGTTTCCATGGATACGCCTGATTCATTGCTTCATCCTGCTAAAGTCGTGCGGACCGACCCTTGTCTGGTCGGCGGTCCACAGTGGCATTATAGCGGAAGCTGGTCAGGGGAACAGGGCCGCGGGCCGCGCGGCGGGAAAACGCCCATGGCTCTCTCCCAGCGACTCCACAGCCTCGGCTGCGCCGCCGCTGCCCACTGGCTCGACGCCGTGTTCCAGCAGCAGGTGCGCCAGGAACTGCTCGATGGTGACGAGGCCGCTCGGCAGGTGCAGGCGGTCCATCGGGGCGGCGGTGTGCTTGTGGACGGCGTTGACGTGGAGGTGGGCGTGGGGCTGGCCGGGGAGGGGCGTCAGGCTGAACTCATAGCGGAGGACCCAGGCGTCGTCATGACGGAGGTCAGAGGAGGTGGAGAAGCGGTAGTTGCAGGTGTGGAGGATGATTTCATCATTGTCGACACGGATACGCTGCTGGAAGAACAGGAAGGTTCCAAGGGGCCGCAATTCCAACGGCAAAGAGCTAAAGCCCTGTTGCCTGCGTTCTACGATCCAGCCGCCCTGGCCGTCCCGATCCGACACAGCCAATCGGCTTTCCGTGACTGTGGTGTTGAGCATCCTATTCAAACGGTCCACATAGCGCTGCACGAGCGATCGGGGTCTCCGTCCCACCGGCGAGGTCATGCGACGGACTTACCTACTTGCTTCGCCGCGTGATGTTTGGCCTCACGCTATAGGCGCCCGGCGCTGAGGGGCCTTCAGCGCATTCTTGTCCGCTCTTCGCCTCTGTCATCTCACGCAGCATCACTCGTGCGGCGGGTCGTTCATCCTCGTTGACCATGCTATAGAGTGACCACACCCAGTGGTCATTGAGGCCGCGGCCCAACTCACCCGCCTCGGCCCGCGTGACGAACTCAATGCCGCTCATGTCCGTGAGGAACCGGGCCTCCTGGTCAAAGCGATTGAGCCACTCTTCAAGCGTGTAAGTAACCACTTCCACTTGTTTAGCTTCTTTTCGCTTTGCCATAGCCGCCCGCTCCCGTGGGCCGTTTTCGCAAGAACGTTTCCGTTATACCGCAGAGGCCATCAGATGGCAAGGGCGGCCACCCCGTCCCCTACCCGCCCTCCACGGCCTTCCGCGCCGCCGCCATCATGACGTCCACCGGCGCGTCGAGGCCCGTCCACAGCCGAAAGCCCCTGGCGCCCTGGTAGACGAGCATCGGCAGGCCGTTCAACATCCGGGCGCCGGCGCCCCGCGCGAGCTCCATGATTGGCGTCACCGGCGGGTTGTACACGAGGTCGTACACGAAGGCGTCGGGCGGAATGAGCGCCGCCGAGATGGGCGACGCGCCCTCGGCCGGCCCGTGCAGCATGCCCATCGACGTGCAGTTGACGATGAGGCCGACAGGCCCCCGATTGCCCAGCGCAGACGCGATTGCGGCGTCGTCGAGGGCGACGGACTGCACGGGAACGCCGTGGCGGTCGATGTCCGCAAGCAGTGACTCGGCGCGGGAGACGGTGCGGTTCGCGAGCGTCAGCGACGCCACTCCCTCGCGCAGCAGGACGCCGCACACGGCCCGCGACACCCCGACCGCTCCCAGCACGAGCACGTCCTGTCCCCGGACGTCAAACCCCCCTTCCTGCTGCAGCGCGTGCAGGAAGCCGTAGGTGTCCGTGTTGTAGCCGACAAGCCCGTAGTTTTCGGTGACCACGACGGTGTTCACTGCGCCTACCGAAGCCGCGTCCTCGTCCACATGGTCGAGCACCTTGATGATCTCCGTCTTGTGCGGCACGGTGACGCCGAATCCGAGCAGGTCCGAGCGGTCCTGGCTCCAGACCCATTTCGATAGCTCATCGGGCGCGACCTCCCACGCCGTGAACGTCGCGTCGACGCCGCAGTGCTGGAGGGCCGCGTTCTGGAACGCCGGCGAGGCCGAGTGCCGGATGGGGTAGCCTATGATGCCAACGCGCTTGGCCGCCAAGTGGGCCTCCTGTTTCGTAGTCGGGTCACATTGCGCGGGGGGCGACGTGTTTGTCTGCCGCTGGAGAGTATATCAGCCCTTCCGGTCGGGCCGCCGCGTTGTACCGACAGCGCGCCGTGCCGTAGTATGTCGCTTGGCGTTTGCGTAAACCCATGTATTCGATTGAGGAGGACTCGCCATGCAGGTCGAGGCAAAGATTGAGGAGCTGGGACTGACCCTGCCCACCCCCGGCACGCCCATGGGCAACTACGTCCCCGGCGTCCGCACCGGCAACCTGGTGTTCCTGAGCGGCGTCGGGCCCGGACAGGCCGGCGGCCAGCAGTGGTCGGGCAAGGTTGGCCGCGACTACACCACCGAAGAGGGTTACGAGGCCGCCCGCGGCTGCGCCCTGAACCTCCTCGGCAACCTGAAGAGCGTCATCGGCGACCTCGACAAGGTGACCCGCGTCCTCAAGGTGCTCGGCATGGTCAACGCCGACCCCGAGTTCACGTCGCCGCCCGCGGTCATCAACGGCTGCTCGGACCTGCTGGTGGAGCTCTTCGGCGAGCGCGGTCGCCACGCACGTTCCGCCGTCGGCATGGCCGCGCTCCCCAACGCCATCCCGGTCGAGATCGAGATGGTCGTGGAGGTCGAGGACTAGCCCAGCCACAGAAGGAGGAGTCATGGACTTCAAAGACCGCATTGGCAACGATTCCGGCGGCACGCGGCTCGAGGACGCCCTGGCGTGGGCCGCTGCCAACGGCATCCGCTTCCTCGACTTCAGCGCGGACCTCGGCCCGAACGTGCTCGGTTCGTGGGACGACGAGCGCATTGCGGGCGTGCGGGCCGCATGCCGCGAGCACGACATCCACATCGGCCTGCACACGCTGTCCGGCGTCAACGTCGCCGAGTTCTCGCCCTACATCTCGGACGCCGTAGACGCGTACCTCCGCGCCTACATCGACCTCGCGCAGCGCATGGCGTGCGAGTGGACCATCGTGCACGGGGGACTCCACTTCGGCTCCAACATCCAGCAGCGCTTCGACGCCTCGCTGGCGCGGCTGCAGCGGACCACTGAGTACGCCGAGTCCAGGGGCGTCCGGCTGCTGCTGGAGAACCTGAACTTCGAGCCGGACGACGCGGAGGTGCACTACCTGGCCCACAACATCGAGGAGTGCAAGTACTACTTCGACGCGATCCAGTCGCCGAACTTCGGCATGGCCTTCACCGTGAACCACGCCAACTTGGTGCCGGAGGGGATCGACGGCTTCCTTGACGCCTTTGGCGTCGACCGCGTCGGCGAGGTGCGGCTGGCGGACAACAACGGCGACAAGGAAGTGCACCTCCTTCCCGGTGAGGGCAACATCGACTTCCCCGCCGTCTTCCGCCGCATAGAGGGCCTCGGCTACACCGGCCACTACTCCATGGCGTTCGGCAACCTCGACGACCGCATCCGCGCGCGTGACGAGTTCGCGGGATACGCGGGGTAGGCTTGGTCAACGCCATCCGGGGCGGAAGCGGCCCACACCGCACGGCGTCGTCTTGGCGCGCCGGAAGGGGGTGCCCATAGACTCGCTCGCGGGAATACTCTGGGGCGCCGTCGGCCTGCTCTGCTGGGGCACGGGCGACTACCTTGCACGCTTCGTCGCGATGCGCGTGGGCAGCCTCAGCACGGCGTTGCTCATTCAGGTGCTCGGGCTCTCCGTCCCCCTCGCATTCGTCCTCGCCTACCTCGTCGCAGGCTCCCTGCCCGAGGTCGACTGGCGCTCCGTCGCCGTCTGGGCGCCCCTGAGCGCCGCCTTCCTTGGCGGCGGCTATGCCTCCTTCTACACGGGCCTCCAGCGCGGGACCGTGACCATTGTGTCGAGCGCCTCCTCCGCGTGGCTCGCCGTCACGGTCGTCGTGGCCGTTCTCCTGTTCGGGGAACGGGTGTCCGCCGGACAGGCCCTGCTGCTGGCGATGGTGCTGGGCGGCATTCTCATGCTCTCCGCCCACCCCTCCACCCGCACCGGGCAGAGCACGGGGATGCTCTGGGGCCTGGGGGCGACGGTCGGCCTCGGCATGGCCCTCGCGTTCCTCGACCAGGTGACGGAGGCCGCGGGACCCATGCTCGCCGTGCTGGTTGTGCGAGCCCTCTCCACCGTCCCCATTGCCGCGCTGATGCGTACCCAGGGCGAGTCCCTGCGCCTGCCGAGCGGGGGCAAAGCGCTGCTGTTGCTCGCCGCCGTCGCCGTACTGGACGCCGGGGGCTTCGTCGGCTTCAACCTCGGCGTCGATGCGGCGCCCGTGTCCGTCGTCGCGCCGGTCGCCTCCGCGCATCCCGTCGTGACCGGCGGCCTCGCCGTCCTCCTCCTCCGTGAGCGCCCGCGAGTGCTCCAATGGACGGGCGCCGCCGTCACCGTCGTGGCGGTCGTTGCCCTGAGCGCGTTCACCGGCGCATAGCGGATGGAGGCGGCTTCCTGCGCGAAAGAGAAGCGCCCCCGGGTCGTGTGTGACCCGGGGGCGCTTGATGTCCTGTTCCGGCAGACCTGCCGGCCTGCGCCTTAGACGAGTTCGCCCACCTTGGTGAATACCTTGAGCGGGTTGCTGTGGAAGATGGTCTTCTTGTCGTCGTCCGTCAGAAACTCCAGCCCGTCGATGGTGCGCACCAGGTCGTCGCCGGGCCGCCCCGTCTCCGGTCGAACCGCGCGCCCCGAGCCGGGCACCTCGGTGCCGAAGCACATCTGGCTCACCCCGCGCTGCTTGATGGCGGCCTCCAGGAACACCGGGTCCAGCGCGTTGCTGTCGTAGAAGAGGTTCTCGCTGAAGTCCTTGTCCGGCCCCGAGTGCTGGTAGTCCGTCGGGATGAACCGTTGCAGCGCGCCGCCGCAGTGGCAGATGCACACCTTCAGCTCCGGGTACCGGTCGAAGACGCCGCCGTACATGTACAGCATGCTGGCGATGTACTCCTCCACCACGTTGTTGATCTGGTAGTTGGCGGGGACCACCTGCAGCCTGGGGTCCTCCGACGGGCACGGGTGTACCAGGACCTGGACGCCCAGCTCCAGGCACTTCTCGTACAGGTCGAACCAGTATGGCTCGTGAACGCCGGGGGCCGTGCGCTTGCCGTCCGGGTCGGGGTTCAGGTAGCAGCCGACGAAACCCAGCTCGTTGACCGTGTACTCCAGCTCCTCGAGCGTGTGCTTGGTGTCCGGCGCGCTGGCGTCCTGCGGCAGGTGCGTCATCCCCGCGAACCGGTCCGGGTGCAGCCGCACCGACTGCGCAATGTGGTCGTTCGTGGCCCGCGCCCACGATCGCTGCAGGAACATGGGCATCCACTGCCACTGGTCGACGGGCCGCGGCCCGACGAGCTGGAAGTCGATCAGCCGGTCGTCCATGTCGGCGAGGTGGCGCTGGAAGGCGGGCTCCGCAACGTCGTCCGGAATGTTCATCTTCGCCGGCGTCCGGTTGGACATGAGCCCGGCCGCGAACTGCCGCACCTGCGGCGGACGCGAGACATGCCCGTGAACGTCGACTACCTTCATTCCGTTCCACATAGGAAACACTCCTATGGGCGGCTGCCCGCCCTGTCAGTTACGGGTGATGATGAGGGATGGGCCTCGACTAGGTCTTGGTGCCGACCAACTCACCGGCGGTGATGTAGGCCTCGCCCATGGACTTGAACGTGTGCGTCTCGCCGCCGCAGACGACCTCGTAGGAGGGCTGCGGGCCGCCGTCGTTCGCCTCGAACAGCTCCGCCGTGCCCTTCGGGCCCTCGACGGTGGTAAGGAGCGTCCGGTTGGATCCGCTGGTCATCTCTGTCTCCTTCCGCAATGTTTTCTCGGCTGCCTCCGGCATACGGGACACAGCAACCCCAAAGCCGGAGGGGGGCCTCGGCGCCGCATGATATTCGCGGCCCTTGCCCATGTCAAGGGAAACAGCCCGCTATCCCCGCATACGCGTGCGCCGCGCGTGTTGACATAGTCACCCCCAGTGCATACCATCCCGAAAATCGCCGTATTTGTACCTTCTCAACAACAGAAAGAGGGAAGCACCATGCTCAGTCAGCAGGAAAACGAGTACCTCACGCATACCAACCGGGGCACCCCCATGGGCGAGCTCTTCCGCCGCTACTGGCAGCCCTTCCTCCTCTCGGACGAGTTGCCGGACAACGACGGCGCTCCCGTCCGCGTCAGACTCCTCGGCGAGGACCTCATCGCCTTCCGCGACTCCGATGGCCGCGTCGGCCTGGTCGCCGAGTCTTGCCCGCACCGCGGCGCCTCGCTCTTCTTCGCCATCAACCAGGAACGCGGCCTGATGTGCATCTACCACGGCTGGAAGTACGACGTCGACGGCAACTGCGTCGACATGCCGTCAGACATGCCAGGCAGCGCCTTCAAGGAGAAGGTGCACCTCACCTCCTACCCCACCATCGAGTCGGCCCGCGTCATCTGGACCTACATGGGGCCGCCGGACAAGCAGCCGCCGCCGCCCAACTACTACATGAACATGCTCCCGGAGGAGAACGTCATCGCGCAGCGGACGCCCATCTACTGCAACTACCTCCAGAGCATGGAGGGCAACCTCGACTCCACCCACCTCGGCACGCTGCACATGTACTACGACAACCTCATCCCCGCCGACCTCGAGTACGACAAGCCGGGCCACCCGACGCCGCGCTTCTCGCAGTACATCACCGGCACCGAGAAGTACGCCCGCATCGACGTGCAGGACACCGACTACGGCTACCGGCTCATCGCCGTCCGCAAGACGCCCAACGGCAACCAGCACGTCCGCATCAACTGCCTCGCGCTGCCCATCATGTCGTGGATCGCCGCGCCGCGCGGCCTCGGCAGCATCTTCACGCAGCTCCCCATCGACGACTACAACTGCATGCGCATCGGCTGGCGCTGCAGCCCGGACCGCCCCTTCTCCCAGCAGGACCGCACCAGCGCCGCCTCCCAGAGCATGATGATGGACCCCAACAACCCCAAGCTCCGGCTCAAGCGGCTCGACAACGACTACCTGCAGGACCGCGCCGCCCAGAAGTCCAAGCACCCGCCGGGCATCTGGCCGGGCGCCGAGCAGGACTACTGCGTCACCGAGACCATGGGCCCCATCTACGACCGCACCAAGGAGCACCTCTACCACGGCGACGCCGCCATCGTCCGGCTGCGCCAGATGCTCGGCAAGGCCTCTCGCGACCTCCAGGAGGGCATCGAGCCCCCGGGCGTCAACGGCGAGATCGCCTACCACAAGATCCGCTCCGAGGACATCGTCATCGGCCCGGACGACGACCCGTGGCTCGTCGCCGCCGACGCCGGTGAGTCCGCAACGCGCGGCCAGCGGCTGCGCTAGCGCAAGAGGAAATCCAGTAGGAGGAAGCCAATGCTCACTCAGCAGGAAAACGAGTTCCTGACGCAGACCGATCGCGGCACCCCGATGGGGGAACTCTTCCGCCGCTACTGGCAGCCCTTCCTCCTCAAGGAAGAGTTGCCGGTGAACGACGGCGACCCCGTCCGCGTCCGCCTGCTCGGCGAGGACCTGCTCGCGTTCCGCGACACTGAGGGCAAGGTCGGGCTAATCCAGGAGGCCTGCCCCCACAGGGGAGCCTCGCTCTACTACGGCCTCAACCAGGACTGCGGCATCATGTGCATCTACCACGGCTGGAAGTTCGATGTGGCGGGCGACTGCGTAGATATGCCCTCGGACATCCCCGGTAGCCGCTTCAAGGAGAAGGTGCACATCACGTCCTACCCGACGCTGGAGTCGGCGGGCGCCATCTGGGCCTACCTTGGCCCGGCCGACAAGCAGCCCCCGCCCCCAAGCTACTGGATGAACCTGCTGCCGGAGGACGAGGTCGTCGCCAACCGCACGCCCATCTACTGCAACTACCTGCAGAGCATAGAGGGCAACCTCGACTCCACCCACCTCGGCACCCTGCATCACTTCTACGACAATGAGATCCCGGAGGACCAGGAGTACGACAAGCCGGGCCACCCCAGCCGCCGGTTCTCCCAGTTCATCACGGGCACAGAGAAGTACGCCCGCATCGACGTGCAGGACACCGACTACGGCTACCGGCTCATCGCCGTTCGCAAGACGCCCAAGGGCAACCAGCACGTGCGCATCAACTGCTTGGCGCTGCCGGTCATGTCGTGGATCGCCTCCCAGCGCGGCCTCGGCGGCATCCTCACGCAGCTCCCCATCGACGACCACAACTGCATGCGCATCGGCTTCCGTGTGCGTCCCGGCCAGCCCTTCACCGAGGAGGAGCGGCAAGCCATCCGGGAGGAGCGCAAGGCCCTCTTCGACCCCGTGGACCCGAAGCTGCGCCTCAAGCGCATGGACAACGAGTTCCTGCAGGATCGAGAGGCCCAGAGGGCGGTCCACCCGCCGGGCATCATGCCCATCGCGGAGCAGGACTACTGCGTTACGGAGACCATGGGCCCCATCATGGACCGCACCAAGGAGCACCTCTACCACGGCGACGCCGCCATCGTCCGGCTGCGCCAGATGCTCGCCAAGGCCGCCCGCAACCTGCAGGAGGGCATCGAGCCCCCCGGCGTCCAGGGCGAGATTCCCTACCACAAGATCCGCTCCGAGGACATCGTCATCGGCCCCGACGACGACCCGTGGCTAGTCGCCGCCGACGCCGGCGAGACGGCAACCAGAGGCCAACGCCTGCGCTAGCCCGCACGTCATCCGCGCATTCGAAGGGGCCTCCGCCGCGGCGGAGGCCCCTTCCCTTTCACTCACATTGCAAGCCGCCAACGGCCCAAATCCCCAACGCAAGGACCCTGGTGTACGAGAGAACCCTCTGAGCCTTCGCCGATATCTAGTTCTGGATTCTCATGCCCGACTAGAGTACCCGGATCCGGGCATAACTAAGCAAGTCCAGGTTTTCCCCGATGGTTGGAGTTCGGTCAGGATCTTGGAATCCCCACACAGCGACGACGTAATCCGAAGGGAGGCCCTTCAGCCTGTGCGGGAATGGGAACTCGATGATGAATGACCTAGTAGCTGGGTTGATTAGATACTTGCCGGCGACCGTATCGCCGGGGTCATCAAGCGACCATTTCCCGCTTGTAAGACCGGGAAGTATGCTGCCGACCCATTCCCCGTCCGCCGTGTACAAACTAAAGTTTGCGTACCCTCCTTGCGTAGGAGCGTTGTTTACCAACACCGCATCGTCCAGCAATACCCCTTCGAAGCTGACTGAACGGCTCCCGTCGTACGTTGGTGGTTGGGTCCACTCAATCAGTGCGTGGTTTGTCCGATCGCGGCCCTCATCGAAGGGCCGGTTTTCCGGTGCGTTCATCTTTCCCGACCAGTGGCGGTCGATAGTGGCGTCCTGTCCCGCGAACGCTTGGCGGACTTCCGCTATACCGGGGGTAGAGTTCGACTCCTGTGCTTCTAGCGATAGCCGATAGAATTCTTGGAGGCCCGCGGTAAATGCCTCGGCGTCCATGCTTGCGTTCAGGTCCTGAAAGAACAACTGGCCCAAGTAGTAGGCACAGTGATGGCCGTCCCGTTCTCTCGAATCCGGGTCCCACACTGCGAGCATCTCGAGGTCATGGGCCTCGCATCCTTTGCGCATAGTTTGCAGCTGCCCGTGGCTCAGGCCCATCTGTAGACCAAACCGATACTCATAGAGATTGGCCAGGCCCTCGTCTATCCAGTTCTCATTGCCGCGCCAGAAATAGTGAGCGATTTCATGGACAAGGCCCAATCGAAGTTGCCGCCACTCGCGGGAACCATGCTGCGTCACCTCGTATTTGGGCAAGTAACTGACCGCGAAACCGTAATTTGTGCCAGCGTATTTGTCTGTGACTGCATTCTCGTCGAGCATGATGATGACGTGGTCCACCGGCAGCGCCAAGCCCGTAGTATTCTCCACAAACTGAATCGTGTCCCGCGTAGCCTCGACGGTTCCCGGCCGGGATTGGCTGTCAGTACGGACGATGCTGATCTTGAGATGGGGCGTCAACTCCGTGCCGAGGGTGACCGTCTCAACGGCTGCGCCTCCAGGGGCTAGCACCTGCGGAATCTCGTCCGCGTCGCGAAGGGTGCCCACGGCGGCGATCAACGTGGTCTCGTCTTCAGTGACGCCGTCCTCGAAAACGGAGTGGTCTGTGAGAGCCGCAAGACGGCCTCGATCGGCCAAGTTCTCCATTCCCCGGATGGCTAGTGCATCGGTGGTGTCAGGGGAGAGCAAGAACGGCATGGAAAGGAGTTGGAAAACCACATCTGTAGCGTCAAAGTCCAGTGCGCCAAGCGAATCTATGATGGCGTACTCGGTCTCGGTCATTTCATCTTGCACCCATGGCAAGTTGAGGGCCAAATACAAATTTGCCGGATTCGGACTGTCCAGATAACCGAGCTTGTCCAATGCTTGGTACTCTGCCTCTTGAATGTCGTCTTGCACCCAAGACAGACGTAAGGCCGCTTCCACATTAGCGACATTTTCAACTGCGATGTAAATTAACTCGTCAACGGCTAAGCGTTCTAGGCCGGAAAGGCCGTCCTGCACCCAGGTGAGCGTCTGGATTTTCCGGGCCAAAGCTGGGTAGTTTCTAACTAGCCATCTCGTGTTGACTGTGTCATACATTGACTGCAACGTAGGAGGCGCCGGAGTTGGTGTGGGCGAAGGGGTTGGTGTTGGAGTGGCAGTAGGAACGGGGGAGGGCGTAGGCGTCGGTGGCGGGGATGGGTCCACTTCCGTAAGAGTGCTCACATTAGCCGTAGCGGTCGCCGTCGCCGGCGGGGCATAGGAAGGCTGCTGAGTCGGTGTTGCTGCTGGACTGGTTGTAGACGACGGAATCTGTGTGCCGACGTCGGTGGCTGTAGGCGCGGTCAACTCCCCGAGCATGGTATCGGATGCTTCGTTTGAGCAGGCTAAGAGAATTACGGCAAGAGCTATAGCGGTACACTTCATACTGGCCGTTACCCCTGCCTAGTCAGCGGGCGTACCCGCCATGCCAAGCACCTTACGGTGCAATGATTGCTCTCGCCCTTGAATGCGCATCACGTTCCCAACTGTCTGGGGCTTTAAGTCCAGCCGAACGCTGCGCCTGGGAGGGTCGTTGGTTTCACTCTAACATACCAAACAAAGCGCCGTGTCGAAGCCGGCCGCTAGGCCTGAATGATGCGTCGTGACAGATCCAGGCTGGCGAGGCACGCTGAGTCCATTTCACTACGCTTGGCCCAACCTAGGTGCTATAGTGTCACAGCCCAAGAGTATCTGAAGACGTTCAGCAAATTGCCTCGTCGGAACCGTCATTCCCGCGGAGGCGGGAACCAGAGGGGCGGGGCTATGAGGGGATATGCGTAGGGGCAACCCTCGTGGTTGCCCCTACGCAGGCGGGTCGCCGGCGGCCGTGGCCGTCACGTGCAACCGCCGCCCGATGGCCCCCAGAGCCGCGTCCATGTGCTCCAGCCTTGACCGGTGTTGAACGTCCAGCGCCCGGTCCACCTGCGGCATGTGCCACCCCAGACGACGGGCCAACTCCGCCTTGCCGATGCCCTGGTCCCGCATCCCCTGGTACAGCATCACCTTCACTGAGGTCAGCGTCGGCAGTATGGCGTAGGTTGCGCCCTCTGACGGCGTGGGGATGTCCTTCCGGTCGTGGATGCGGGCGGCAATCGCCTCTTCCAGTGCGTCGACGGCCCGGGCGATGGCCTCCTCGCGGTCCTCCCCAAAGGTGGTCAACTCCGGGAAGTCGGGAGAGGTCACCAGCAGGGTACCGTCGTCATCCTGCAGCGTTATTGGATAGGCAAACATCACTCCAACCCCAAATCCTTCTTGATCTTGGCTACCAGACCCCGACCGAGTTCTTTGCCCCCTCCGTGCATCGGAAGCTGGCTCGTGCGCTCTCCCAGCCGGACGGTGAGATGTCCGCTGCCGCCCTTATGGGTTTGAAAGGTGCAGCCCTGTCGCCTCAGCCAGCGTCGAAACTCCCGTGCGTTCATCCGTACAGATTATACGCAACATCTGTGTTGCAGGCAACGTTTGTGTTGTCTTTGATGGAGGTTTTCGATGCCCACCCCCCTCGTCTCCCCGGCGCATGCCGGTATCCAGAAACGCCGCATCCAGCGGTGCCCCCGCACCCCCCCCCCCCCCTCCCCCCCCCCCCCCCCCCCCCCCACCCCCCCCCCCCTCCTCCCCCACAAAACAGACCCCCCACAAAACGACCCC
>JAPONS010000034.1 GCA_026713825.1 Chloroflexota bacterium
CACGGCTTCCGCCCGGGCCGCTCTGCCCATGATGCCCTGCACGCAGTGCGGGAGGGCGTGATGGAAGGCAAGCGGTGGGTGATTGATGCGGACATTTCGAAATATTTCGATTCGATTTCGCACCAGCACCTGCGGGAGTTCCTCGACCTGCGGATCAAGGACGGAGTGGTCCGTCGAATGTTGAACAAGTGGCTCATATCGGAACGTTCCGATATCGCCTGTAGAGCCCTCTTCAGGCTCATTTCCCGCAGGAAACAACCCCTCCCCTCAGGCTCACTTCGCGTTGGATGAGGCTCGATGCAGCGCAATGTAGTACAATGTCATACAAAGGGAAGGAATGTAGTAATGGCTGCTAATCAACTCGTCCAAGCCCGCATCGACGGGGCCGTGAAGGAAGAAGCGGCAGCAGTGCTTGCCGCCATGGGCCTGACTGTGTCCGACGCCGTGCGACTGCTGCTCACGAAGGTGGCGCAGGAGAAGGCCCTTCCGTTCGCACCACTGATTCCGAATGCGGTCACCATTGAGGCAATGAAGGAAGCCCGTAGAGGCAATCTGAAACGATCTGGCAACGTGCAGGAACTGCTCGACGATCTGCATGCGGACGATTGAGCTCACCAGCCAGTTCAAGCGTGGCTGCAAAGCGCGAGTCTCGGGGGCGTCATCGAGCATCTCTCGATGACACCCTGGTATCGGTCATTGAGGCGTCGGCCCGGGATGCAACGCTTGAGTACCGACTTCGAGACCATGCGCTAAGCGGCGAGTGGGCCGATCACCGTGAATGCCATGCGAAGCCGGATTTGCTGCTGATCTACCAGAAGCCCGATGGCGGTACGCTGCGACTAGTCCGCCTCGGGTCTCATTCTGCGCTGAGTCTGTAATGTCAATGGGCATCGAAAATGGCACACTTCTTTGGGGTGCGTGATTCTCTCTTGACGTTGACAGTGGGCTATGGCGGCATTAAAGTCGATGATCGGCTCACGCGCTATGTGGGCGTCGATGCGAGCACGAGGTGCCGCCGCCTGGGCCGGGCTACCGGCGAGGTGCACCCCGACGAGCAGTTCTGCGTAGACAGCAGCTGGCAGCACAGCGCTCTCGCTTGCCAGGGGTCCGAGCAGACTGCACAATGTCAGCTGGGTGACCGATATATCGTCCTCGCGACGACGCTCCGCGGCCACGAGCGCACTTGTGTCGACTACGACTCCCATCGGTTCACCGGGGGGTTTTCGGATGCACTGACTGCATCGAGGTCTTCGGCGAACGCGTGATCGCCTGCGGCACCGTCACACCATGCGCTGAGCACCTCCCCAAGAGTGGCGTCATCAGCTTCGCGTTCGATCGGCACGACCCGCGCTATGGGTCTTCCATTCCGCTTGATGACGAGAGAGTCTCGGCGATCACGCACCTTGGATAGGCCCTCTCCGAGATTACGGGCGAGGTCGGTGGCTCGAATCGTATGTTCCACAATTCTGAATCCACAGGATTATGGGCGCCGTGGGCGGCCGTACACCCTGGGCACGAGGCCCCGGAGGCAGTCGGCGCGGTCGAGGCATTGGACGGTGAGTCGAATTTGTATCGTCTCATTCGCGCTTGAAAGCGCATCACTCCGGTAGTTTGGATCCGAGGAGCAAGGGCGCTCACTCAGGATCCTTCTGCCACCTCTCGGCCAATCCTTGGAAGCTCTCGTAAAGCGTCTTCCGACCCGGCGCGTTACGGCGCTCCTTGACATAATCGCGGGCTAGCACCCAAGTTCGAACGCAGGCCGTGCGACCAGAGGGCGTGTACATTTCCTAGTGCTTGGCCTTCTCCTGAATGGCCACGGCAACCAACTCGCAGTGGTTCAGGTAAAGGACCAAGGCCGCGGAATCGATGTCCTTGGTCCGATCAAG
>JAPONS010000035.1 GCA_026713825.1 Chloroflexota bacterium
CCATGTTCGCTGCCTTCCTGTGCTGGCTTCTTCGGCTCCAGCCGATGACGCGGCCCGCCATCACCGGCATCGCCGTCTCCGGCAACTGCGTCCTCGCGGCCACCACCGACGATCCCTTCTTCGACACGCACCTCGGCTCACTCGGCGACTTCCAGCGCAACCTCCGCGACTGGGGCGAGGCCTGCGGCGCCGATCCCGCCACCATCGACGCCCTGCTCTGCAAGCTGCGGAGGGCCGTCGAATGACTCCCAGCACCGGCCCTGCCTCCGCGCTTCACGACGTCGCTCTCTTCAACCCGGCCGCGGCACCCTGCCCCGCCCTCGCCCAGGCCGATCTCCAGGACCGCCTTCTGCGCGCCGGCCGCGAGGCCGTCGACCAGCGGGAACTCCTCCAGCTGCTTCTCGCCGCCGCCCATCCGGCAGACGAAGCCCGGCGCCTCTCCCTTGTCCTTCTCGACACCTTCGGCACGGCGCCGCGCGTGCTCGCGGCACGGGCCGACACGCTCCGCGCCATCGCCGGCCTCAGCATTGCAGCGATCGCCACCATCAAGGCCACAGAAGCCCTCGGCATTCTCATGGCCGAAGCCGCGCTTCCCAAACGCTTCCACGCGCAGCTCGCCACCTACGAAAAGGTCGTCGACTACTGCCGCTCCCTCGCCGCCCACCGCGACACGGAAGAGCTGCGCGCGCTTTACCTCAACAGCAAGAACCACCTCATCCGGGAGGAATGCCTGCAGACCGGCACCATCAACTACACCCCGGTCTATCCCCGCCAGGTCTGCATCCGCGCCCTCGAAGTCGGCGCCGCCGCCGTGGTCGTCCTCCACCCGCACCCCAGCGGAGATCCAACCCCATCCGGCGCCGACGTGGAGATGACCAACCGCCTTCGCGACGCCCTCAAGACCATCGAAGTCGACCTTCACGACCACGTCGTCGTCACCCCCTCGGACGCCTTCAGCTTCAAGGAGAAGGGACTGCTCTGACCCTTCCCTCCGCCCTTCCCCTCCCTCGACACCACCAGCAACGAGACACCCCACCATGAGCGAGCACAGCGCCCTCGCCGGCCTCGTCGTCGACAACTTCGCCGGCGGGGGCGGCGCCTCCCTCGGCATCCAGCGCGCCCTCGGCCGCCTCGACATCGCCATCAACCACGACGCCGAGGCCATCGCCATGCACCGCGCCAACCATCCCGGCGCACGCCACTTCGAGCGAAACATCTGGCAAGTCGACCCGATCGAGGCCACAGGCGGCCGGCCCGTCGCCCTCGCCTGGTTCAGTCCCGACTGCCAGCCTTTCAGCAAGGCCAAGGGGTCCAGACCCCTCCAGCGCAACATCCGCGATCTCGCGTGGATCGTCCTGCTCTGGGCCAGGCGCGCCCGCCCCACCCTCATCTGCCTCGAGAACGTCGAGGAATTCCGGGACTGGGGACCCCTCGACGAACACGGCCTTCCCGACAGGACTCGCAAAGGCGAAACCTTCCGCCGCTGGATCCGCGAGCTTCGCCAGCTCGGCTACGACGTCGAATGGCGCGAGCTCCGCGCCTGCGACTACGGCACACCCACGCTCCGCAAGCGCCTCTTCATCGTCGCCCGCTGCGACGGCCGGCCCATCGTCTGGCCCGAACCCACGCACGGCGACGGCCTCCTCCCCTACCGGACCGCCGCCGAGTGCATCGACTGGCGCATCCCCTGCCCCAGCATCTTCCTCTCCGCAGAGGAAGGCCGCGCCGTCGGAGTCAAGCGCCCCCTCGCCGACGCCACCATGCGCCGGATCGCGCGGGGCACCGTCCGCTACGTCATCCAGGCAGCCGAGCCCTTCATCGTGCCCGTCACGCACAAGGGCGACAGCCGCACCAACAGCATCCATGAACCCGTGCGCACCGTCACAACCGCGCACCGGGGCGAACACGCCCTCGTCTCCCCCTGCTTCGTTCCACGCTACGGCGAGCGCAACGGCCAGAGCGCACGCTGCCACGCCGTGGACGCCCCCGCCCGCACCATCGTCCCCGGCGCCAACGGCGCCATGCTGACGAGCGTCTACCTGGCCCAGCACAACGGCGGCATGACCGGCCACGATGCGCGCACGCCCATGTCCACCATCGTGCAGCGCGGCACCACCCAGGCCCTCGTCACCGCCTTCCTCTCACGCCACTTCGGCGCCAGCATCGGCCAGCACGCCCAGGCTCCCGCGCACACCGTGACCGCCGCCGGCGGCGGCAAGACCGCCCTCGTCGCCGCGGCACTCAGCCACCAGTACTCGTCCAACACGAACGGAGGAGACGGCCGCCTCACCCTGCCCCACAAGACCATCACCACAGGCGGCCACCACGGCCTGATCGCCGCCTTTCTCACCAAGCACTACGGCGAGGGCGGCCAGTGGCAGGCTCCCGCCGATCCCATGCACACCATCCCCACGCGCGGCCGCCTCGGCCTCGTCACCGTCAGCGTCGACGGCCAAACCTTCGTGCTCGACGACATCGGCATGCGCATGCTCACGCCCCGCGAACTCTTCAGGGCGCAAGGCTTCCCGGACTCCTACGTCATCGCCCCGCTCATCAATGGCAAGCCCATGACCAAGACCGCACAGATCCGCATGTGCGGCAACAGCGTCTGCCCCCAGGTCGCCGAAGCCATCGTCCGCGCGAACGTCCTGGCACACGCCCTTCCACGGGCCGCCTGACCGACCCCCTCCGCTCCCGGCCAATACACCGCCGTCAGCAACCCATAAACCACCTCGCGCTCCTCGATATCAGCCCTCATCGCTCAACCTTCGGACATAAGCTCCCCTATAATTACGAGACGCGTACGCCATGCCGGCGACCGGCCTCCGCCACAAGGGCGCCGATTCCCACATGAGCCTGCTCAGCAAGATATTCATCGAGTGCGAGAGCTGCAGCCACTCGGCCGAGCTGGATCTCTCGGCAGCCCGCCGCACGCTCAAGTGCGACCTCACGCACGAAATCATCCCCACCCTCTTCAACGCCTTCAAATGCAGCAGCTGCGGCGCGCGCAAACCACGCATCCTCGACGAACACAGGCTTCCGCTCTACCACCGCACCCCGGTCTATCACCCCACCCCGCTCTACGACAAAAGGCCGCCCATCGTCCGCCGCACCCCGCTTTACCGCAAAAAGCCGCCCGTAACGGCCCCAGCCCGCGAGACCGTGCACTGCATCGCCTGCGGCAGGCCCATCGACGCCTTCCACCTCGCCGACATGCCCGGCGCCCTCTTTTGCGCGAGCTGCGAACCCGGGTCCAAACCCGGCTCACACGCATCCCCCTATCCGCAACCTCCTCCCCGGCTCTCGACATGTCCCCGCTGCAAACGCTCGACCGTCGTCCGCCAGCGCAGCGACGACAACGCCTACTTCATCGGCTGCTCCGCGTACCCCAAATGCCACTGGACCAACCCTCTCCCGCCAGACCGCAATTGACCTCGCCGCCCATGGCGTTCCCTTCCGAGAGGATCTCCACAGCCCACCCACCACCGCGACCCAATTCCAGTCCCCAGCGATAATTCCAACCCACCACCGATAGTTCTCCTTCCGGATTTACCCTCCGCGCCCTCCAACCCGTCCACCCCTATCTCCAACCGGCCTGAACACAGGCTGACGAGACCCTTCACCAACCCGCCTCGCCACGGCATGAGCCCGGGTCGCGGAGCAGGGGCAGGCCCCGCCGAGCAGCGCGAGTCACGAGCTCGTTGAGCGCGCGCCGTCTTTCAGCGGGGATCGGGGCCTGATCCGCTCGCTTTAGCCGATGTTCGGGAGTGGGTGCCCCTCGGCGATCTTGCAAGAAGTTCGCCGAGGGGCTTTGTCTCGTGGTGACGGTCTAAATCTCCAGAGACGGCCCCAATGTCGCACAACATTTTCCGCCATTCCATGCTTTGCAACGCCCAGGTCGGGGCATGGCTGTACGATGTCGATGAGGTCGAGGCGGCGCGCTGCCGCGAGGCGGGCTGCCGACACTGCCCCGGCAAGCTTCACAGCGCGACGTATCCGCGCAAGCCGTACGGTCTGGCGCCCGAGATGAGAGACGAGGGCACGCGGCGGTTCAGTTTCTGCTGCGCGGATTGCCGCCTTCGATCGACTCCTCCGTCGGCGCGGTTCTTCGGGCGCCGCTTCTATCTGGGCGCCCTGTTCGTTCTGGTGAGCGCGCTGGTGCTGAGAGGCGGGGTGCGCTTGCAGACGATCAAGCGGAAGTGGGGGATCTCGGTCGCCACGCTGCGCCGCTGGCGGAG
>JAPONS010000036.1 GCA_026713825.1 Chloroflexota bacterium
AACGAGGGGGAGGCGGTGCTCTCGGCCCCCGACGTGCGCACCAGGGTGGAGCGATTCGCCAATCTCTTCGGAGGGAAGCACTTCCCCCTGTACATGCCGGTGATTGAGTTCTGGACCGAGGCCGAGGACGAGCCGCCCTGGTCGTGGCTCAGGAGGGGCATTCCCTTCGACCTGATGGGCTTCGGCTACGACGGCCTCCACGAGCTGTGGAACGGCTACCGGGACGGCATCTCGGCCCTGCTCCTGCTGGCCAAACCCCCGGACTCCTTCTACGGGGAGTCCGACGAGATACGGACGGCCTGGCTGGAGTCGGCCGCCGAGCGCATCCCCAAGGAGACCCTGGAGAGGATTCCCCAAGGCGGCATACCCGTCGAGACCATCACCGAGGTGGTGAAGGAGACCCGGTTCGAGGGGGCGGCCAAGGCCGCCTTATGGGTCTTCGCCGAGACCGGCAACTTCTTCCTCGACCATTCCTACGAGGATGGCAGCTACGACGGCTTCGCCGACCCCTGGGACGACGACATCATCGCCGAAGGCACCGAGGAGTGGCGCAAGGCCAGAGATCTGATGGACTCGGTGTGCACGCTGGCCGACTGGCTGGAGGAGGACCTTCCGGCCCGCTTCGCCGAGATGCTGGACACCGTCCTGCCCCGGCTCCCCGAACAAGAACAAGGAAAGGAGGACGACGACCATGACGACCGACGCTGAAAAGACCGGCTGGTCCCTGCCCGGCCCGGACGACATGCCCAGGGACAAGCTCCAGTTGCAGCTTGAGGTCTACGACGAGACGCTCCTGCTGCGGGGCTTCGAGGGAGACTCCGTCTGGGTCAGGACCGTCTCGGCGGACGAGATCGCCAACGTGTTCACCCAGCACCTGGGGTTCTCATCTGGGCTGCTGCCCCAGGACGCCCTCTGGTGGAACCAGGGCGAGACCGGGCAGGTGGTGGCCCTCTGGCGGCCGCCGCAGGTCTGGCCCGTGGCCCTGCAACGGGAGGCGTTCAAGCCCCCCGCACGGCTCCGGCTCCCCATGCCGGGGCTGGTCTTCGTCTGCTCTCCGGGCCGGGCGCCATGGGTCTACGCGGCCCTGTCACGCCCCACTGACGCCGATGAGCAGCTCTACCGGATGCCCGCCTTCAACGTCTTCCGGGACGGGCGGGTCTGCCCCGGAAGCCACAAGTTCCCCGAGGAGGTGGGGCTCATACCGGAGTCCTTCTTCCAGTCCTACTTCTCGGGCACCGGCGATACCAGGGAGCGGTCGAAGAAGCACCCCGACAACCTGCACGCGCTATGGGAGGAGCTTGATGGAAAGACTGAGTACCCGGTTGAGGACCTTGTTCCCCAGTGCACGGTGGCCCAGGTCATCGCGGCCTCCCAGGGGAGACGGGGCTATGGCTACCGCTAGCGGCCGAGATGCCGCGACCGCCCGCCCGACGCCCGTCGGCTACCTCGTCAATCGCAAGGAGGGGCTGACCGGAGCGCAGGGCATCGGCTACGACTACGTGCTCGGATCGGGGGGTCTCTACGTCCAGTCCGAGAGCGCCCACCTGACGGCACGTGTGCTCGTCGCCCCCTGCGAGGTGCGGGGGCTGGCTCCCGTGGCCGAGAAGGTGGAGCTTGCCCACGGCCCCATCCCGGCCCGGCTCTTCGAGCTGGGGCTGTGCTGGTTCGAGGACGACCCGGACACCGAGCGGTTCTTCGCCGTGCGGTGGGACGGGCGCTCCTACCGGCTGGTGGTTCCCGAGCAGGAAGGGACTGCCACCCGGCTCAAGTACCGGCCCCCCGCAGGGGTGGTCGCCGAGTTCCACTCCCACGGACGCTCCCGCGCCTTCTTCTCGGCCACCGACGACCGGGATGAGCAGGGGTTCCGCATCTACGGCGTCGCCGGACGCCTCGACAGCGACCGGCCCGAGCTGAGCCTCCGGGTCGGCGTCTACGGCCACTTCGCCCCGGTGCAGTGGTCGCAGTTCGACGGCCCGAACCCCGGCCTCCGGCTGGTGGCCGAGGACCCTGACCCAACCAATCCAATAGAAGGAGGTGACTGAGAGATGCCGTACTACTTGGACAACGCATTCCTGCTGGACGACCCCTGGATCACGGTGGTCGGCTGCGGCGGGACCGGCGGCTTCGTCGCCGAGGGACTCTGCCGTCTCTTCCAGGGGCGGGAGGCCAACATCGTCCTCGTCGACCACGACCGGGTCGAGCCCCACAACCTGCTCCGCCAGAACTTCTACCCCGGCGACGTGGGCGGCTTCAAGAGCCAGGTCCTCGCAGATCGGCTGGCCAAAGCCTACGGGAGGCCGGTGGGTTACTCGGTCTACCCCTTCAGGGAGTACGACCACGACTCCCGCACCAACGCCCACGGCTACCCCGGCCTCATCGACGTCGGTGAGAGCCTCATCATCGGCTGCGCCGACAACGCCCTTGCACGGAAGGCGATGGCCGAGTGCCTGCCGGGGCACCCGGCCCGCTGGCTCATCGACGCGGGCAACGACACCAACTGGGGACAGGTGCTGGTGGGCAATGTGGCAGGGCGGGTGGACTGGGACGAGCCCGCCTTCGTCGACCAGACCTGCTACCTGGCCCCCGCGCCCACGCTCCAGCGCCCCGACCTGCTGACGGCGGTCTCGACCAGGCCGCCGGACGTGGACTGCGCGGCCGCCCTCGACCTCACCGACCAGGACCCGACCATCAACCAGATGATGGCGTCGCTGGTGCTCCAGGTGGTCCGCCGCATGGTGGCGGGCACCTGCCCCTTCATGGCCCTCTACCTGGACATGGATCTGGGCACGGTCACACCCACCTACGTCACGCCGGAGGCGGTGGAGCGGACGGTGGGGACCCACGCCGAGTGATCGGCGCACGCGAACACACTCGAAGAACGACAAGGAGAGAAACAATGAGCGACAAGAACGGGACCGCCACGACCAAGACCATGTGGCAGGACACCCACAGCGGCCTCCGCAGGCACAAGCTGATGACGAAGGAGCTCGCCGACACGATCCCCGCCCTCTACGCCAACGAGAACGTGGAGGACTACGACACCGTCCTCGCGCCGGCCAAGCTCTTCTCGCCCTACAGCAACTGGACCTGGTACATCACCGAGATGGATCCGGTTACGGGCCTCTGCTTCGGCCTCGTCGAGGGGTTCGAGACCGAGCTGGGCTACTTCGACCTGACCGAGTTGGCGGAGGCCAAGGTGTTCGGCCAGGTCCCCGCCGTGGAGCGCGACCTCTACTGGAAGCCGCAGACCCTGGGGGAGATAAAGCGGAAGTCGAGCCTGGCGGCGTAGCAGGGAGACCGGTCCACGCGAGCGCACACACATATAAGGAAAGGAGAAGACCATGCCAGACGAGACCGGAACGGAAACGGCCCGCTCGGACGCGCCGGGCGTAGACGACAGCCTCTTCGGTGATGCCCCGGACGATTCGCAGGCCGGGGTAGCCGAGGAGCATGTCTCCACAGGGGAGACCGAACCGGGGGAAGACGCTCCCGACGACGCCGAAGAAGAGGCCGCGGAAGGCCAGCAGGAGTCCGGCAATGCCGAGACGGACGCCCAGCAGGAGGGCCTGAAGGTGATCGTGTCCATCAAGGGAAGCAGGGCCACCATAGGGGTGCAGCAACCCTCGTCGGACCCGCACATCGAGTCCTTCGACAACCTGGATGAGTCTGGGCTGACGCAGGAGGTCGCGGCGGTGATCGAGAGGGCCAGGGCCCGGTGGGAGGAGTCGCCGAAGCACCCCGCCTACGAGCGGCCCGCTCCCCCGGCCCGACGCCAGCGAAGGCGTCAGCAGGAGACGGGCCAGACCGCTAACGCCGAGACGGAGGCGGAGCAGGCGCAGCAGCAGACGCTGAGGCTCTTCTAAACAGCCGGAGCGCGCGAAACACGGGGGGAGGTCGTCGCAGCCATTGCGACGGCCTTCCCCGCCCATCCATATGTGCGGTCTTTTTGCGCTCAAGACCGATTGCGCCGCCAATGTATGGCGTCTTTTTCTATTGGGAGAACAGTTCAGCAACCTTGAAGGGAGTGCAGGAAATGAAACCTAATGGCGATGGACCGTTAACACGGTCAGTTGAAACCGGTAGGAGGTACGAGGTCATGGAGATGCACCTGTTCGACGGGAATGCCCGCGATGAAGAGGCCCTCTGCGGGGCCGATAGCTCGGCCGAAGGCCGCATGGGCGTGGACTACTATCTGGATTGTCGGAGGAGAGGCGCTCCGGTGGGAACCGTCTGTGAAGGATGCAAGACCCTGGCGGTCCCGTTCGCCGAGAACCGTGTCCGGGATATGGAGGCCGACGGCGACGCGGACGAGGCGGAGGAGTTTCGCAGGCTCGCCGGGACGCTTGCGAGGGAGACCGGCCAAGACCGGAGCGGCGACTAGGAAACACGGCGGGGCACGACCATCTGTGTGGTCTTTTTGCGTTTAAGGCCCCGCGCCGCCTCAGTCGGTGAAGAGGTGGCCGAGTCCCAGGTCGTCGGCCAAGTCCTGTAGTGCCTTCAGATTCTGATAGCTGGGCCGCACTCCCCGCTTCCACCAGCGCCTTATGGTGATGGGAGAGATGCCGAGACGACGGGCAATCTCCGCCCATGTCAGACCGGACGCATGCTGAAACCACGCCAGGCGCTGTGGGAAGGCGTCTGAGACGGCGTGGGGCTTTCTCCTGTACTGCGCGGGCTGGCCCGACATCGAACCGATCCTCCACAGAAACCGCCAACTCCCTCGACTCTCGCGGGTTGGAAGAATCCGTGTCCTGGGACTGGACTCCAATCCCTCCCCGCCCAACATCCATGTATGCGGCCCTCTTTGCGTTGGGGGGAGATTCGGAGCCGCTCGACGGGCCACTGCCGCCTGATGGTCAGGGCAGGTTCCAGAACTCCCGGAGCCTGCCCGTACTGGTTTCAAGGGAATATCGCCGATGCCGCGACAGCGAAGCAGTTCGATCCCCCCCAACGCAAAGAAGGCCGCATACATGGACGACGGGGAGGTGGAGTCCAGTCCCAGGACACGGATTCTTCCACCCCGCGAGAGTCGATTGCGTTGACGGTATCTGTGGAGGATCGGTTCGATGTCGGGCCAGCGCGCGCAGTACAGGAGAAAGTCCCACGCCGTCTCAGACGCCTTCCCACAGCGCCTGGAGTGGTTTCAGCATGCGTCCGGTCTGACATGGGCGGAGATTGCCCGTCGTCTCGGCATCTCTCCCATCACCATACGGCGCTGGTGGAAGCGGGGAGTGCGGCCCAGCTATCAGAATCTGAAGGCGCTACAGGACCTGGCCGACGACCTGGGACTCGGCCACCTCTTCACCGGCT
>JAPONS010000037.1 GCA_026713825.1 Chloroflexota bacterium
CCGCGGCGCTGCGAGGGCGCCGCCCCCCCCCTGAAACGCAAGCCCCAGGTGCCTGCCGAGCGACCGGCCGGGGGCCGCCAGCCGCTCGTCGGCGCCGCTCAGTACCGCGCCCGACTCCGCCGCCGTCGCAAAGAGCGAGCCGGTCTTCTTGAAGATGCGGTCCATATACTGATCGCGGGTCTGCTGCCACTGGTTGGCCATGAACCGCTCTGTGAGCTGCCCGCTGGAGAGGTCCATGATGGTGCGGGAGAAGCCCTTGATGACCCGGATGTCCTCCGTGTTGCAGACGTGAATGGCTGAGGTCGCAAACAGGTAGTCGCCGACGAGCACCGCGACTTCCGGGCCCCACAGGCTGCTCAGCGTCGCGCGTCCGCGCCGCACGGCGGCGTTGTCGACGGTGTCGTCGTGGATGAGCGTTGCGAGGTGCAGCAGCTCGACGGCGGAGCCCATGATGACGGGCTTGTCCGTCGTGCAGCCGAGTGTCTTCGCGATGAGCAGGGTGATGGCGGGCCGCACGCGCTTGCCCCGAACGGAGACCACATGTTCCAGCAGCGACTTGATGGGCTCCTCGCTGTCGGCGGCCACATCCGCCAGGCTCGCTTCCACCCGGCGGAGGCCGTCTGCGATGGGCGTGTAGAAGCTCAAGGCTGTTTCCATGTGTGCACTCACCTGCCCTATCGCGCGGTCTGCGCCTCGAGGATGGCCGTCTCGCGCTCCACCGTGCCCTCGTCGAGCTTGGTGAACAGCGGCGTCGGCGGCTGCAGCGCCTGCCCGGCGGGCGGGGGCGTCAGCGTCCACCCGTTGGTGACGACGTCCGTCTCAAAGCCCATGAGAGCGTGGAGCCGCTCGCTGGCGTGCGGCATGAACGGGTAGAGCGCGATCTTCAGCGCCGCAATGGCCGTCAGCGCAGTATTCAGCGTCGTCGCCGTGCGCTCCCGGTCCTCGCGGGCGGTGCGCCACGGCGCCTTCAGGTCGATGTAGCGGTTGGCCTCCGCTGCCATCGCCATCGCCTTGCCGATGCCTTCGCGGAACCGCGGCTCCTCGAGGCTTGCGGCCACGTCCTCCAGTGTCGACGACGCCCGCTCGATGAGGGCGCGGTCGTCGTCGTCCAGCGGGCCCGCCGCCGGCACTTGGCCGTCGAAGTTGCGGTGCGTCATCGTCAGCACCCGGTGCACGAGGTTGCCGTAGGTCGCGACGAGCTCGTCGTTGTTGCGCCGGTAGAACTCGCGCCAGGAGAAGTCGGCGTCGCCGAACTCCGGCATGTTGGCCGAGAGGTAGTAGCGCAGCGGGTCCGGGTCGTACCGCTCCAGGTAATCGGGCACCCAGACCGCCCAGTTCTGCGATGTCGAGAACTTCTGCCCCTCCAGCGAGAGGAACTCGTTGGCGGGCACGTTGACGGGCAGGTTGAGGTGACCCAGCGAGCCGTCGTCGCTGTAGCCGACCAGCATCCCCGGCCACACGATGGTGTGGAAGGGGATGTTGTCCTTGCCGATGAAGTAGTAGCCGCGCGTGGTCGGGTCCGTCCAATAGTCGCGCCAGCTCCGCCCGTCCGTCTGGTCCGCCGACCACTCGATCGCCGCCGAGAGGTAGCCCGTGCAGGCCTCGAACCAGACGTAGATGCGCTTGTCGTCGTAGCCCTCGAACGGCAGCGGCACGCCCCAGTCGACGTCCCTGGTGATGGCGCGGTCGCGGAGGCCCTCGGTGAGCCAGTTCATCGTGAAGCCGTACACGTTGGGCCGCCAGATGTCCTTGCCGACGGACTCCACCCACTGCCGGAGCCGTTCCTGGAGCGCGCTGAGCTTGAAGAAGAAGTGCTCGGACTCCCGCATCTCCGGCGTCGCCCCGCAGATGTGGCAGCGCCAGTCGATCAATTCGTGCGGGTCGAGGGTGCGGCCGCACCGGTCGCACTGGTCGCCGCGTGCCCGCTCGAAGCCGCAGTGCGGGCACGTCCCGTCGACGTAGCGGTCGGGCAGGAAACGTTGGTCGTTGGCGCAGAAGGCGTACTCGCCCGTCGCGGGATAGATGAGCCCCTCGTTCATCAGGCCCATGAAGAGGTCGCCCACCACCTTGCGGTGGTTGTCCGTGCCCGTCGTGGTGTAGCGGTCGAAGGAGATGCCGAGCTTGGCCCACACGTCGACGTACTGCGCGTGGTACTTGTCGACGACCTGCTGCGGCGTCAGCCCCTCGAGCTCCGCGCGTATGGTGATGGGCGTGCCGTGCTGGTCCGTGCCGGACACCATGAGCACGTCGTTGCCGCGAAGGCGGTGGTAGCGGGCAAAGATGTCGGCGGGGAGATAGGCCCCCGCGATCTGTCCGAGATGGAGCGGGCCGTTGGCGTACGGCCACGCCACGCCTATAAAGATGCGTTCCGGCACAGGTGGCACTCCGATGTCAGTGGGATGTGATAAGCCTCGCGGCTGCGAAGGCTGCTAGAAGTCTACCACAGGGGAACGGATGGCGTCGTAGAGAAGACCCTCGAGCGACGCAGCCAGCTTTCGGTGAAGGAACTATCCCCTGTCCCCCTCGGTTCTACAGTGTGAGAGGAGGCCGGGACATGGACAAGGCGTCTGCCAGAGGAGAAATGGTCAAAGCGAGGCTGGACCCTGAGCTAAAGCGTCAAGCAGAGGCGGGGTTGGCGGCAATAGGCCTAACGCCCGCGACCGCAGTCACACTGCTGTACAAGTACGTCGCGATTAACGGAGACCTGCCCTTGGACCTGCACATTCCTAACGACAAGACCCTACGCGCCATTGAGGATGCGCGGAGCGGTGTTGGGATAGAGCAATACAAGAACCTCAATGAGCTGATGACGAAATTCCGATAGAACTTCCTCAGACTACTGGGCTAAGAGACGAAGGGCAGCGCTCCGTTTCAACGGTGGGGGATTTCATGAAGGAGTGGCTCGCCGGGAGAGCCTAAAACACGAAGATCGGGTTCTCCGCGGTGATGATCCGCTCCTCCGACGCCAGGGCGGCGCGGATGTAGGGCGGCAGCGCGAAGAGCGCCGAGTGCATGACGCCGTCGTAGAAGTCCAGCGGTGCGATGCCCCGCTCGGCCAGCCGGGCGTCCACCTCGGCGGCCGTCAGCTCCGACGGGTTCGGGCCCAGCGAGGCCACGTTGAAGCCCCACGTCTCGCCGAACGACTGCATGTGCACGCTGTACGGCACGACGGTCGGGAAGACCTCACGGAGGGTCTTGTTGATGGCGGTGAAGACCTCTGTGTAGTTGATGACGCTGGCCGGGCCCGACTGCGTCACAAGCAGCCCACCCGGGTTCAGCTTGCCCCTGAGCATCTCGTAGAAGCTCTTGGTGTAGAGCATGTACGCCGGGCCGCCCTCCATCGGGTCAGGCAGGTCGAGCAGGATGACGTCGAAGCCCTCGGACGTGCCCTGCAGGTACGCCGAGGCGTCGTTGATCTGCAGGTCCAGCCGCGGGTCGTCGAAGGCGCCCTGGTGGTGCCCTTCTAGGTATTCGCGGCACAGGTCGACCACCTCGGCGTCTAGGTCGATCATCACGGCCCGCTTCACCGTGTTGTGGCGCAGCGCCTCGCGGGCCGTGGCGCCTTCCCCGCCGCCGGCAATGCAGACCGTCTGCGGGTCCGGATGCGCCAGCATCACCGGGTGCACCAGGCTCTCGTGGTAGATGAACTCGTCCGCCTGTGACGACTGCGTCTTGCCGTCGAGGACAAGGCAGCGGCCAAAGCACCCGTTTTCGAGCACCTCAACGGTCTGATATTTGCTTTTCCCAGAGAACACCACGCCCTTGATGCTGGTCAGCTGGACCAGGTCAGGCGTAATGCGCTCTATGTACCATTTGGTGGGGTCGCCTAACATAAACTCTCGTGCATTCCAGGCTCAAGCGCCCGCCAGCTGCTTCAGCATGCCGCGTGCAAGTTGCTGGACTGTGGGGGACTTGCACTCGAACTTTTCCGCGATGATTGCAGCGGCTTCATGGGGGCTGAAACCCTCGCCGCAGGTGAAGATGTCTGCTGCGGCGTACCCATACTCCGGCCACGTATGAATGCAAAGGTGGGATTCTGCGATGGCAACCACGCCGGTCACGCCTTGCGGCGAGAACTTGTGGAACGTGTTTCCGATGATTGTGGCACCTGTGGTCTCGGCGGCTTCCAGAAGGGTTTGCTGGACATAGTCAAGGTTATCCAACAGATCTGGCCGGCACTCCTGTAGCTCCAAGATCAGGTGTACTCCGAGCGCATTCAATCACCGCCCCTCCTATTGGATTTGGCTGTAAGGCCGAACCCCAATTATACTATGGGCGAACCTGAGCGCAACCCCCAACCCCGTAGGGAGTGAATATGACGGCCCCCCATCCCATAAGGCTCTCGCATAATCGGCTCCCTGCGACCATTGCGGCAGACATCGACTTGGGCACGGCGGGCTAGCGTGGCGTCCGCCCACCCCGCCGTCAGCGCCGCCGGCCTCTCCAAGCGATTCGGCGTCCGGCCCGTCCTTCGAGGGCTCGACCTGGAGCTTGGCTGGGGCAGCGTCCTCGCCCTCTTCGGGCCCAACGGCGCGGGCAAGACGACGCTCCTCCGCACCCTCGCCGGCCTGACGCGCCACAGCGGCGGCGCCCTCCGCATCGCCGGCATCGACACAGCCCGCCGCCGCGCCGACATCCGCCATCTTGTCGGCGTCGTGATGCACCAGACCTTCCTCTACGACGACCTCACCGTCGCCGAGAACCTGCGCTTCTACGCCCGCATGTACGGCCTCGGCGCGACGGGCGCCGAGCGCGCCGCTAGCGCAGCCGATGCCCTTGGTCTCGGCGCGGCTATGAACGCTCGTGTGCGGACGCTCTCCAACGGCATGCAAAAGCGCGCGGCCCTCGCCCGAGCCGTCCTGCACCGCCCGCTGCTGCTGCTGCTCGACGAGCCTGAGACGGGCCTCGACCAGAACGCCATGGCCGCTCTCGATCAGCTCCTTGCCCGCCACCGCGAGGCCGGCGGCAGCGCCATCGTGGCGACGCACGGCGTCGAGCAGGGCCTCCGCGTCGCCGACCGCGCCGCCATCATCCATAACGGCCGCGTCGTCTACGACGCCTCCGCCGGCGCATCGGACCCCGACGGCTTCCGCCGCCTCTACGCCGAGCACACGGGGGCGTCGCTGTGAGCGGGCCGCGGGGAGTGCGCCGTGAGTGAGCAACGCGCTCCGAGCGCACCCACAGGCGCGTCGTGGTGGGCGGCCGTAGGCGCCGTCCTCTGGAAGGACCTGCTCCTCGAGAGCCGGACGCGCGAGATAGTGACGCCCATCCTCGTCTTCTCGCTGCTCGTCATCGTCATCTTCAGCTTCGTCCTCGACCCGAGCCCGCGGCTCATCGAGTCCGTCGCGCCGGGGGCGCTGTGGGTCGCCTTCACCTTTGCGGGGATGCTCGGGCTCAACCGCGCCTTCGCGCTGGAGAAGGAGCGAGGCGGCATGGAGGGACTGCTGCTGAGCCCCGTGGGCCGCGCCCTGCTCTACTTCGGCAAGATGCTGGGCGCCTTCCTGTTCATGCTGCTGGTCGAGATCATCATGCTGCCGGCCTTCTCCGCCGTGTTCAACCTGCCCCTCGTGGAGCCCGGCCTGTGGCTCGTCATCGTCCTCGCGACGTTCGGCTTTGCGACCGTCGGCACGGCCTTCGCCGCGATGGCCGTCAACACGAGAGCCCGCGAGATCCTGCTGCCCGTGCTCTTCTTTCCCGTAGCTGCGCCTGTTATCATTGCTGCGGCCGAGGCGACGAGGGCCGTCTACGCGGGCGATTCCTTCGCCGACTACAGCAACTGGATTGGCCTCATCGCAGCCTTCGACGTCATCTTCGCAGTCGTCGCGGCCGCCACCTTCGAGTTCATTGTGAACGAGTAGCGCCCATGGCAAGGAGCGTCGCCCCATGACCCTGCGCATGTCCCTGCTTGGCCTCAGCGCCGCCCTCATGCTGACGGCGCTGGCGATGGTCTTCTTCTACGCGCCGACCGACATCGTGCTGGGCGTCTCGCAGCGCATCTTCTACGTGCACGTGCCGCTGGCGCTGGTGGGCTTCCTCGCCTTCGCCGTGGTCGCCGTGTGCAGCATTGGCTACCTGTGGAAGGGCAGCGAGCGCATGGACAACGCCGCCTACGCCGCCGCCGAGATCGGCGTGCTGTTCACGTCGCTCATGCTCATCACCGGCATGCTGTGGGCGAAGCCCGCGTGGGGCGTCTGGTGGTCGTGGTCGCCGCAGCTCACGACGTCCCTCATCCTCTGGTTCCTCTATGCGGCATACCTCATGCTGCGGGCCTACGCGCCCCCCGGCGAGACCGCCGCGCGCTACGCCGCCGTCCTCGGCATCATCGGCTTCATAGACGTGCCCATCGTCTACATGGCCGCGCGGTGGTGGCGCGACCTGCACCCGAACAAGGTCCTCGGCCCGCTCGCCGAGGAGTCGGCCCTCGAGCCGCCCATGCAGCTCACGTTCCTTGTCAGCATCCTGGCGTTCACGGCCCTCTTCGCCTGGCTCATGGCGGAGCGGACGGAGCTGCGGCGCCAGGAAATTCAGGTAGAACGGATGCGGTACACCTATGGCGAAGCGTAACGGCCTCCTCACGGCGGCCCTGCTGCTCCTGCTCCCGGCCCTCGGCGCGGAGGGCGAGGAGTTCCTCCCCTTCCTCTTCGCGGCGTTCGCAATTACGTGGGTCGCCTTCTTCGCCTACGCCTTCTTCATCGCGCGCAAGCAGGCCGACCTCAAGCAGGAGATAGAGGTCCTCCGCTCCCTGCAGGACAAGGACGACGACTCCGGGTAGCCCGCCGCGCTCGCCACTGTCTCCCCTTGCCCGCTTGTGCTATCTTTGCCGCAACAGGCTCGACAGGAGGGCGGACATGCCAACCAAGCGACCCAACGAGCGGTATCTGGGCCATGAAATGCGCATTCCCATCTCGGACGACGGCCAGGTGGCAGCCTATGTCTGGCCCATCCGCATCGTCCGGATTCAGGGCGTCCCCTGCGGCGGCCCCACCGTCGGCATAGAGGTGCGCAACCAGGAGATCGCCCGCTTCGACTGCCATCAGGCGCGCGGCCACTGGCACGGCGGCCGCTACGACCCCGAGAACCCCAACGACTCGCAGAACCCGTTCCCCGAGGGCCTCAGCGAGGTCGCCGACCAGGTGGCGTGGGCATTCGGGAAGATTCGCGACGACGCCGCAGACCTCGTTCGCGCCGCCGAGTTCACGGACGAGGCGGAAGGCGTGCAGGCCGAAATGGTCGCGGCCGCGGTGGAAGCGCTCTCGACCCACCTCGCCGGTCAGGGCGACCTGCGCAGCAAGGCCATCGCGGACAACCTGATTCAGGGGTAACGCCCGGTCTAGCCCAGGTCCACCAGCACCTCGCCGTCCTCCACCTTGACGGGGTAGGTGTCCAGTCCGTAGGGCGCGGGGCCGACGATGACCTCGCCGCCGGTCACGTTGAACACCGCGCCGTGCAGCGCGCACTCGACTTCGGGGCCGTCCAGCCGGCCGTAGTTCAGCGCCGCCCCCGCGTGCGGGCACAGGTTGGACGTCGCGTAGATCTCCCCGTCGACGTTGGCAAGCAGCACGAACGTCCCCAACACCATCGCAATCTTCAACGTGCCGGGCGGAACGTCCGACGCCTTTCTGCCCGCTGGAACGTAGGCCATGTGCGGTCTCCTGTCGCTGGTATGCGGAATAGCCTACCGCTCTCATTGACAATTGCCAACGATCGCAGATTTGGGCATGCAGCTGCAAAGGCCGAAGGCTGGACCCCCAAGACTACTCCATAAGACTTTAAATGTGAGAAAACAAGTTCTTTGGCCATACACCGCCCGCGCGCATTGAAATCCGACAAGGAAGTAGCTTTAGAAGAAGCTTGCAACGGAGCTACAACTAAAAACCCCTCTGACATGAAAGAACGTCGATTGGTTCCGCACGGCACTTTCAAGGTCGTCCAGTGCTTGCGACAGTTCATCAAGACATCTGTTCAATTGAGATAGGTCAATTGATGTCTCGAGTGACAACACGCCCTTCTTCACGAATTGATCGTCAAGGTTAGACACTTTGCCTTGCAGCGAATCCAATTGCGTCTGCAGCAAGCGGAGTTGGCTAGTGTTGCCTACAGACATTTCGGAGGTGCCTTGGGGACCTTGTGGGCCAGGCGGACCAGATATACCCCTTTCGCCTATTGGCCCTGGCGAACCCATGGGACCCTGTGGCCCTTGTGGTCCGGCCGGACCACTCGGACCCTCTGGTCCAACTGGTCCCGTCTTAACTCCTTGGATGGCAGACTCCAATTCTGCCTTGGCAATCTGCCGAATCTCATCCTCCGTTAGAGGTGCTTGGCAGCCAATGAACACTACTGCCACTAACCAAGCCAATCCCAATAACATATGTAGCTTCATTGGATAGACTCCTTCACTCCCGCAATTTGAAAACACACCATTCATTGAATTGCACCGAATGCACAGCATACAGCAACACTGCTCTGACGTTGTTTGGCACCTAGGCTCAAATAGCCTCACTAACCCGATGCCACCCTCGGCGGGCCGCGAAAGCTGACAGCCCCGCCGTCGCCTTGCTATACTCCCCGCGAGCTTCCGCTTACGAAAATCGTTGAAGTTGCGCAACGGGGGCCAATCGCGCATGACACAGGCATTCCGAAATCTGCCCAGCGTCGAGCGGCTGCTGCAAGCGACCGAGGTGCAGGCGCTCACGGCGTCGCTGCCGCGCGAGGTCGTCACGGACCTCGTGCGGGGCCGGATTGACGAGGCCCGCGCGGCCATCGGCAACGGCGCCGACGCGCCCACCGCCGAGGCCCTCGCCGCCGCCGTCGTCGAGAGCGCCGAGGCGTTCACCCGGCTGCGGCCGCGGGGCGTCATCAACGCGACGGGCGTCATCATCCACACCAACCTCGGCCGCGCGCCCCTCAGCGCCGCTGCCCTCGCCGCTGTCCGCCGCGTCGCCGAGGGCTACTCTGACCTCGAATACGCCCTTCCCTCCGGCGAGCGCGGTTCGCGGCGTGTCCACGCCGAGACCCTGCTGACGCAGCTCACTGGCGCGGAGGCGGCGCTGGCCGTCAACAACAACGCCGCCGCCGTGCTGCTCGCCCTTGCCACCGTCGCATCGGGCCGCGAGGTCATCGTCTCCCGCGGCGAGGCCGTCGAGATCGGCGGCGGCTTCCGCGTCCCCGACGTCCTCGCGCAGTCGGGCGCCAAGCTCGTCGAGGTCGGCACCACCAACCGCACGTACGCCGCCGACTTCGAGCACGCCATCACCGAGGAGACGGCCGCCATCCTGTCCGTCCACGCCTCCAACTTCAAGGTCGTCGGGTTCACCAGCGCGCCGTCCATCGCGGAGCTCGCGGAGGTGGCGCACCGGCGCAACCTGCCCCTGCTCCACGACCTCGGCAGCGGCTGCCTGCTGGACACCGCCGCCTACGGCATGGCCCACGAGCCGATGCCGCAGGAGAGCATTGCGGCGGGCGCGGACCTCGCCCTCTTCTCCGGCGACAAGCTGCTGGGCGGGCCCCAGTGCGGCGTCGCCGTCGGGCGGGCCGCCGTCATTGAGCGCATGGCCGCACACCCGCTCGCCCGCGCCTTCCGCATCGACAAGCTGAGCCTCGCGGCCCTGACCGCGACGCTCATGCACTACGTCAAGGGAGAGGCCGTCGACACGGTGCCTGTCTGGGCGATGATCTCGACCACGATGGAAGACCTGCAGGAGCGTGCAATCAACTGGTCGCACACCCTGGGGCACCGCGGCGAGGTCGTGTCGGGCCAGTCGACCGTCGGCGGCGGAAGCCTGCCCGGCGAGACGCTGCCGACGTGCCTGCTCGCCCTCGACGCCGCTGGTGTGACGGGCGGCGCGCCTGAGCTGGCTCGGCGGCTGCGCACGGGCGCTGCGCCTGTCGTGGCAAGGGTGCAGGACGACCGCGTCCTGTTGGACCCGCGCACGGTGTCGGTCGACGACGACCCGGCCCTTTTGCAGGCCGTGGCCCTGGCGCTCAAGGGAGACTAGCAACGGACATTTGATGGGATGGGGGGAATAATGGCAGACATAATCAGGCATGACCAGATTGGCAGCTTCCTGCGGCCCGCCAGTGTGCTGGACGCGCGCCTTGCCTTCGCGGAGGGCGGCATCACCCAGGAGGAGCTGCGCGCAATTGAGGATGAGGCCATCATCGACATTCTCCAGATGCAGCACGAGACCGGCATCGGCATCTACTCCGACGGCGAGATGCGCCGCCTGGCGTGGATGTCCGGGTTTGCCGACGCCGTCGAGGGCTTCACCGAGGGCCATCGCATGATGCACTGGCACAACCTCGACGGAAGCGAGGAGGACGAGGCGAGCCTCTCCCGCGTCGCCGGCGCAAAGATCCGCCAGGTGCGCCGCCTGACCGGCAATGAAAGCGCCTTCCTGAAGGAGCACTCGCCGGGCCCGTACAAGATCACCATGCCCAGCCCGGTCTCCGTCGCGGCCAGCGGCTTTCTTGTGGGCGTCACAGACCAGGTGTATGCCGACAGGGCCGAATTCCAGAAGGACGTCCTCGACATCGTCCGCGCGGAGATGATCGCCCTCGCCGACGAGGGCGTCACCTACATCCAGCTCGACGAGGGCTTCACCGGCTACCTCGGCGACTACGCCCTCTACCCGGTCGACCTCGGCGGGATGACGAAGGAGCAGGCGCTGCAGGCCGACATCGAGGCGGAGAACTCGCTCTACGACGCCGTCAAGCGCGAGGGCCTGACGCTCGCGATGCACGTCTGCGGCGGCAACTCGCGCAGCCGATGGGCGGGCACCGGCGGCTACGCCGGCATGGCCGAGCACGTCTTCAACGAGCTCCACGTCGACCGCTTCCTGCTCGAGTACGACAGCGAGCGCGCCGGCAGCTTCGAGCCGCTCAAGTACCTGCCGAAGGGCAAGGTCGTCGTGCTCGGGCTGGTCACCACCAAGACGGGCAAGCTGGAGGACCAGGAGGAGCTGCTCCGCCGCATCGACGAGGCCTCGAAGCACGTGCCGCTGGACCAGCTGGCCATCAGCCCGCAATGCGGCTTCGCGTCCCTGGCGGACGGCCATCTCATATCGGAGGCAGACCACCGCCGGCACGTTCAGCCCATCAGCATACTGCCTCACCAGGTTGTGCCAGTCGGGGATCAGCGCGATCGAGGGCTCCAGTGCCACAAGGGAGCCAACGACCTGAATGAATCGCTCGATCGGGCCGATGGTAGCCGCTTTTTGGGCCTCTTGCAGGACACCTGAGTACCTCAAGGACAGCCCGCGTAATTGTGCAGGCGGCGGTGGGATCAGTCCCTTCCTCTGGCAGATTGCCAAAGTGCGCCGAATCATCGGGTCCAGGACTTCCTTGGTGAAGGACTGCAACACCGGGCCAAGCAGCACCAGCTTCTCCTGCATCCGTGCGTCGATCTCTGTTGCCGAGCGCACGGTCTCAAGCTGAGCGATCATCTTGAACAGGTCGTTGAAGAA
>JAPONS010000038.1 GCA_026713825.1 Chloroflexota bacterium
GACGCGCACCTTGTCCTTGAAGTTGGACTCGGCGGGCTCATTGGGCATCTCGAGGCACGCGCCAGTGACGTCGTACTTCCAGCCGTGGTAGTTGCAGGCGAGGCCGCCGAACTCGTTGCGGCCGAAGAAGAGCGACGCGCCGCGGTGCGGGCAGTTCTCGGCGATGAGGCCGACGTCGCCGTTGGAGTCGCGGAAGGCGACGAGGTCCTCGCCGAGGAGTCGTACGCGCTTCAGGGGGCCGTCGCGCTCCGGCAGGTCGCGGGACGGCAGGAAGGGGTGCCAGAACTGCCGGAGCAGGTTGCCCATCGGCGAGCCGGGGCCTACGCGAGTTAGGAATTCGTTGTCAGCGGGGGTAAGCATAGTGTCCTCCATTCGCAATTGCGGTCTGAGTGGGGTGGTAAAGTACGGCACAGTGTCTTTGCGCAGGAGGCTTCTGTCAACCTGCTTGAACGAGGGCGGCCCCGGCGAATTGAGTTGAGTTCTGGAGTATATTTTTCACGGGATGAATGTAGCTAAAACTGCCCACTTCAGCTTGGCGCGAGATTGCGCATTCTTGCGTGCTTGTTGGCCAGTGGTTGTAGCTGAGACCCCATTGTGTCGCATTGAACGGCATTGAGCCGTGCGATCCCATCCGTATGAGAATCGGGTTGAGTTGCATTGGGCTGAAGGAGTCAACCCCGTGCATCGGGGGGATCGCGGGCAGTTCCCGTGCCTGCGCCGACGCGGGGTGGCCGTGCTTGATAAACGTCTCCATAGGGGAAGCGTACCGGGGCGCCGGACTCAGGCACAAGGCGCCGATGTCAGGGGGCGTCGACGCCTACGCGACGGCGAGGGATGCCATGAGCCGCGCGAGGCCGGTCTCCTCGTCGAGGCGCCAGAGGCCGTCGAGGGCTGCGCGCTGGCGGGGCTCGTCGAGGCGGCCGGTTGTGAGGCGCCGGAACTTGTCCTCAACGTCGGCGTCGCTCATGGGCTTCTTGAAGTGGCCGGTGTAATAGGGGACCGCCGCCGTGTGCTCGCGGCCGTCGGGCGTGCGGACGGTCAGGATGTTGAGGATGGCCTCCGGCCAGGCGGCGTCGCACTCCGGGTCCTGCACGACGTCGATGCGCTGCACGAGACCGAGCAGCTCCGGGTCGCGCAGCACGTCGTCCTCGAAGTGCGCGGGCTCGACGGTGCCGAACTGCAGGGCGCAGGCGACGACGTAGGGGATGCTGTGGTCGGCGGTCTCGCGCGTCTCGGGGCGCCAGCGCGTGGGATCGCCGGCCATGATGCGCTTTCCGCTCTCGAACGTGCGGATGTGGACGTGAGCAACGTCGTCCGCCCCCGCGATGCCGAGCGCGTCGCGGGCCTCCATCGCGCCCTCGATTGCCGTCTGTGACACGAAGCCCGCCGGGAAGCGCTTGAAGCGCGACTCCATGAGCCGGAACGCTCGGTCGACCCCGTCCTCGAGCGCCAGCGGAGCGAGTTCGACGGGCTCGCCGGTCACGCCCGCAAAGAACCCGTAGGAGCCCGTGAACACCTCGGGCGGGCCCGTCATGCCGCGCCGGGCGAGCATGGCCGCGAAGACGCCGTTCCTGCCCGCGTTGGGGACGGCCGCCGCCTTCCAGTGGGAGATGGTGCCGCGCCGGGCCTCGCCGAGCGTCATGCTGCTGACGACGGAGATGCGCAGGGCCTCGGCGAGCTGCTCAGTCGAGAGGCCGATGACCACCCCCGCTCCGAGCGGCGCCGAGACGGCGGCATAGGCGGCCTGGTCCCAGACGCCGCCCGACTGGAGATGGAAGCTGTCCGCCCACGCCGCCTGCACCTCGTAGGCGAGGGCGACGGCGGCGATCAGCTCGCGTCCCGACGCGCCGTGCGCCTCGGCGGCGGCGAGCACGGCGGGGATGTTGTCCGAGGGGTGGGCGATGTCCAGGCCGTTGTAGGAGTCGTTGAAGTCGAGGTAGCGCACCATCGTGCCGTTCACGAAGGCGGCCATGTCGGGCGTGGTGGTGTCGGCGGCGCCGAGCAGCGTGGCGGGCGACGCACCGTGCACGCCGAGCGCCAGGTCGCGGGCCGCGCGCACCGGGTCGGCGTCGCTGGCCGCCAGCCCGCAGCCCATGGAGTCGATAACCAGCCGCTTGACCTGGTGGACGACCTCGGCGGGCAGGCGCTCGTAGTCGATGCTGGCGGCGTAGCGCGTGAGACGGTCGACGATGGGGTCTGACATGGTGGCGCACCTCCTGGGTGGGGGACAGTGTAGTGGAGGGGGATGCTGGGTGCCAATGCGAGAATGTTGGTGAGCGGGGTGCGGGCGATTCGCGAATCGCCCCTACGAAGCGCGGGCGTCCAGCTCACGGACGAGGGTTTAGGGGGCGATGGCGCGGTGGCTCTCCTCGACGCAGTCGAGGAGCAGGTGGAGGGGCGGCGGCCGCCCCTCGACGCGCTATAGATGGGGTTACTGGGAGTGCAAGAGCCGCTCAACCTCGACGCGGTCCGGCATGGCGTCCCGCGCTCCGCGCTTGGTGACGACGAGCGCGCCGGCAGCGGATGCAAAGCGAAGGGCGCGATCGAGCGGCTGACCCTCGGCGAGGGCAACGGCGAGGGCGCCGGCGAAACCGTCTCCGGCGGCCACGGTATCGAGCGCTTCGACCTGAAAGGCGGGAAGGTGTCCGAAGCCCTCTTCGGATGAGTAAACGACGCCTTGCTCACCCAATTTGATGAGGGCCGTCCTGACGCCTCGTGACCGGAGTATTCGCGCCGCCTCATGCGCGGAATCTATGCCGTCAACCACGACGCCGGTCAGGACTTCAGCTTCGGACTGGTTGGGGGCAACGATGTCGAAGAATTCGTAAGACGAGAAGGGAATAGCCGATGGTGGAGCGGGGTCAAAGATTACCCGGACTCCCATTCGTTGAGCGATTTGGGCGGCTGCCAGCGAAACATCAAAGGGGATTTCCATTTGCAGGAGGAGAGCGTCGGCTCCGTCGAGGACGCGACTGGCGGCCTCCACCTGGACTGCGTCGCACGCCATATTCGCCCCGTAGATGCCCACAATGTAGTTTTGCCGCTCATTGTCGAGCAGAATAACGGCAATGCCTGACGACGAGCCGGGCGTGGTCATCACATCCGAAACATCGACCCCGTTGGCTTCCAGGTTTGCAATCAACATGGGGCTGAACATGTCGTCCCCCACCCGGCCGACCATGCGTACATCAGCCCCGAGACGTGCGGCCGCTACGGCCTGATTCGCTCCCTTACCTCCGGGCAGGGTGGCAAAGCCGTCTCCCATCACAGTCTCGCCGGGCTTTGGCAGGGCTGAGGCCACCGCAACCAAGTCCATATTGATGCTGCCAAGCGAAACGATCCTGGGCCGGAATGCAGTTGCTGGATTCATCTCAATAGACCGTCATTCAAGGGTCACTCCACGATGAAGGGTCTCAGGGCTGCATACAAGGGGGATTCTGCACATTCGCAGCTTAGTCGATTGCCTAGTTTTCCCACTCGATTCCTGCCTGTTGCCGCCCGGCGGAGCTCAGGGAGAACGGGGGGGGGGGGGCACGATCCTACCCTACCCCCCCCCCCCGTCCAGCTTCCGCACGAGGGCCTTGGGCCGGATGGGGCGGTAGCTCCCCTCGCCCCAACCCAGCCGCGGGGCCATTGGCGGGGGCGCCGCGTC
>JAPONS010000039.1 GCA_026713825.1 Chloroflexota bacterium
CCCCGCCGCCCCGCCCTCCCCCGCTTGCCCCCCCCCGCCGCCCCCCCCCGCCGCGCCCCGAACCCGCCGGCGGTACCGAGCCCCGTCGCGGCAGGCTGCCTCAGCGCCCCCCCCACCCCCGACGGCAGCCGCCGCGTCCCGGCGATGATGTCGCCGATGAAGGACGCGCCGTGCGCGCGCAGGAACGCGAGCGCCTCACCCGCGCACCCGCTGGGCACAGCGGACGCGCTCGGCTCCGCGTCGCCGTCCGGCGGCGGGTCCAGCAGCCACGGCAGGTCGTCCCGCAGCCCCAGCGACACCGGCCCCGTGCGGGCCAACGCGGCCCGTCCGCCCGGCAGCTCCTGGTCGACGGGCCGCCGCGCGAACCGGCCCCAGACGGCCTCGCCGCCCAAGCACAGCCGGTCCAGCGCCGACGCGTCGTACGGCGACGTCCGTAGCGGAAGCAGCTCCGTCTCCCACACCTGCGCCGCCGCCTCGAACCCCTGCAGCTGCTCTAGGACCTGCAGCAGCCCGCCGTCGCCCGACACCCGCGTGCCCGCCGTCGCGTGCTGCCACCGGAACAGGAACTGGATGAACGTCGCGACGGGCACCGGCTCCACCTCCTGCCGCAGGCCCGCCACCGTGTCGCGGTTGATGCGCGCCAGGATGCGCCGGTTGCAGAACTCCTCCTCCGCCACGCCGGGCGTGAACCGCCCGCGCAGTACGACGCCCTCCGCCTCGATCTGCGCCAGCCCCCGCCGGACCATCGTCGCCGCCAACCCCAGCGTCGAGGCCAGCCAAGCCTCCGTGAACGGCCCCAGCGACTCCGTCCACCCGCGCAGCAGCGTCGCCAGCGCCTCGTCCTCGTCCGGCTGCTCTCCGAGGGGTGTCAGCGCGGGAGAGAGCGCCGCCTCCGGGTACAGCGCCTGCACGAGATGCAGCCGCTCCGCGCACGCCCACGCCGCCCCGCCGTCGCCGAGCGAGAACTCCGCCGCCCGGCGGTCCGCCACCAGCGCCTCGAACCACCCGCGCAGCTCCTCCCGCGACGCCACGCCCGCGCAGCGGGAGAGCTCGCCCAGCGGCAGCACGCTCAGCGTCAGCAGCGCGTCGTGCAGCTCCTCCGCGCCCCGCACCACCGGCCACGCCGACTGCTCGGCCCGCGCGATGGCATCGGGACTCAGCGCCCCCAGGTCCCGCGAGTCCTCCGGCAGCGCCCGCCGCAGCGTCACCGCCCGCGCCCGACGCTCCTCCAGCGGCGCGTCGTCCAGGAAGGCGTACGGCATGGCGTTCAGCACCTGGTGCGAGAACGCCGACGGCTGCGGCGTGTCCTTGGCGTACGTCTCGATGACCCCGGCCTCGATGTCCGCCAGCACGGCCTCCAGCCCCTCCACGTCCATCGCCTCCGTCAGGCAGTCGCGCACCGTCTCGAACACCAGCGGGTGGTCCGGCACCTCGACGTCTCCCGGCGGCGCGTTGTCTTGGCACGCCACCTGCGCCGGGAACACCGCCGCCCGCAGGTCGTCCGAGCGCATCCGCTGGATCGGCGCCGGCACCTTCCGCCCGCCCGTGTGCCGCAACAGCGCCAGCGCCCGCGACGCGTCCCACCGCCAGCGCGTGCCGAAGAGCGGCGCCTGCAGCACGGCCTGCGTCACCACCTCACGCGCGCGGCGCGCGGATACATACTTGAAGACGTCCTGCAGCGGGAACGACGTCCCCGGCCCCAGCGCCAGGCTGATGCCGTCGTCCGTGGCCGCCGCCTGCAGCTCGAAGTCAAAGGCGCGGCAGATCTGCTTGCGCAGCGCCATCCCCCACGCGCGGTTGATCCCCGCGCCGAAGGGCGCGTGCACCACCATCTGCATCCCGCCCGATTCATCGAAGAACCGCTCCACTACCACCCGCTGCTTGGTCGGCACCGTCCCCAGCACCCGCAGCCCCTCGGCGATGTACTCGACCGCCTGCTCCGCCGCGCCCTCCGGCACCCCGCTCGCCACGAGCCACTCCACGCCGCTTCTCTCTTCTTGCCGCGACTCCAGCTCCGCCCGCAGCATGGACACCTCGTCCGAGAGCTCTCCCGTGCGCCCCGGCGCCTCGCCGAGCCAGAACGGCAGCGTCGGGTTCGCTCCGTGCGCGTCCTCCACGCGCACGCGCCCGCTCTCCACGCGCCGTATCTTCCACGGCGTGTTCCCCAGCAGGAAAACGTCCCCCGCGACGCTCTCAATGGCGAAGTCCTCGTGCACCGTCCCGACGAACGTCCCCTCCGGCTCCGCGATCACGTCGTAGTCGGCGTTGTCCGGGATGGCACCGCCGCTCGTGACTGCCGCCAGCCGCGCGTTCCGCCGCGCCCGCAGCACGCCGTTCACGCCGTCCCGGTGCAGGTACGCCGTCGACCGGCCCTCCCGCGGCGCGACGCCCTCGCTCAGCATCGTCACCACCTGGTCGAACTTCTCCCGCGGCAGCTCCCGGTACGGGTACGCCGTGCGGCAGAAGTCGTACAGCGCGTCCTCCTCCCAGTCCTCCCCCGCGCACGCGGCCACGATCTGCTGGGACAGCACGTCCAGCGGCCACGGCGGGATCGCCAGCGTGTCCAGGTCCCCGCCCCTGACGCCCCGCAGCAGCGCGATGCACTCCAGCAGCTCGTCCCGCGTCAGTGGGAACAGCCGCCCCTTGGGCATCGCGCCAACCGAGTGCCCGGAGCGCCCCACGCGCTGCAGCAGCAGTCCGATCGACCGCGGCGACCCCACCTGGCACACCAGGTCCACCGCCCCCACGTCGATGCCAAGCTCCAGCGACGCCGTCGCCACGCACACCTTCGCCTCGCCGCTCTTCAGCCGCTCCTCCGACGCGTGCCGGATCTCCCGAGACATGCTCCCGTGGTGCGCGACCACCGCCTCGGCGCCCAACCGCAGCTCCAGTTGGTGCGCCACCCGCTCCACCAGCCGCCGCGTATTCATGAACACCAGCGTCGTCGTGTGCTCCCGCACCAGCTCGGCCACCCGGTCCAGCGTGCTCGCCCACTGCTCGTGCGTCGCGATGGGCCCCAGCTCCTCCGGCGGCAGCTCCAGCCCCATGTCCATCGCCCGCGCATGCCCCGTATCAATGATGATGCAGTCCGGCGCCCCAACCCCTTCTCCATTCCGGCGAAAGCCGGAATCCAGGGGCGGGGCCGCGCGCGCCGCGTCGCCCTGACCTTCCCAACCGTTCGGGCTGAGGGAAATCGAAGCCCCCGCCGTCCCCACCAAAAACCGCGCCACCTCCTTGATCGGCCGCTGCGTCGCCGACAGCCCGATGCGCGTCACCGGCCCGTCCGCCAGCCGGCACAGCCGCTCCACCGACAGGCTCAGGTGCGACCCCCGCTTGTCGTCCGCGATCGCGTGGATCTCGTCGAGGATGAGCGTCCGCACCCCCCGCAGCCCCCGCCGCCCGCTCTCCGACGTCAGCAGGATGAACAGCGACTCCGGCGTCGTGATGAGGACCTGCGGCGGGTTCTTCGCCATCAGCGTTCGCTCCCGCTGCGGCGTGTCCCCCGTCCGCACCGCGACGCGGATATCCGGCAGCGGCGTCCCCTCCGCCTCCGCCAGCGCCGCGATGCCCTCAAGCGGCACGGCGAGGTTGCGCTGCACGTCGTTCGACAGCGCCTTCAGCGGCGAGACGTACACCACCTCCGTCCGCTCCGGCAGCCCGCCGTCGAGCCCCGCGCGGACCAGTCGGTCGATGCACGTCAGGAACGCCGCCAGCGTCTTCCCCGACCCTGTCGGCGCCGCGATGAGCGTGTGCCGCCCCTCCGCAATCGCGCCCCACCCCTCAGCCTGCGCCCCCGTCGGCGAGTCGAACTGCGACGCAAACCACTCCCGCACCAGCGGGTGAAACCCCTCCAGCGCGGCAGTGTTGTCGCGAAAGTCAGTCATGGGTTGGAACCATCCTTCGGGAGTCCCGAACCAGCCTCACGAGGTATGGCTTGCATCATAGCACATTTGTTTGTATAGTCAATCGGTGGAACCGACAACTGTAACGACATGATAAGCCCCTAGGCTCCCAGCAAAAAGAGCCAAGGCACGCAACCTCGCATAGCATGAAGGGGGCCCAAAGTACATCAGGCAAGCTTTGCTAGTGGTTGGCGTGTCTACCCCGTGCGGGGTAGACACGGACGATTGGGAACCTAGGAGACCAATTGGGTTGTTCCTAATACTAGGACTGGAGACTTGGTGATGACTCCGCAAGATAGGGAAGGCTCGGAATCCAAGAACCAACGGCGAGTCTTACAGGGCTACCAACAGAAGGGCAAGCGCTTCATCCCACCATTGCGTCAACTTGGCCCTATGACAGAAAGCAATTGGATGAAAGATAGAGTTCCCGAGCTTATTTGGATCGCCTTGCTTAACCATGTTTTTGGGGTCGAAGAAGGGACTGCACTGGCATTGAGTATCGCCAAAGCTGCCGCTGAGTGTAATCAGAACGGCTCAAGAGCATACGCAGCGGCAAGTGACTACAGGGAACTGGATGAAGAGCAGAAGGTATGTATCCGGTCGACGCTGAGTGCAGGAGGCAAATTGGCTAGGGCGCATGAGGGGTTGGCGGCCTTAATCTACAACTACTCGGAGTTTCCTCTTGCCTTCCTTGCGCAGTCCGTGCAACCAAATGACGGCTTTAGGGGCTCTACTCTATCTGAACTGAAAGAAACCATATCCTCAATAGTTGATCGGGAAGGAACCCCCGGCATCTTCGCCCAAGCGACAGTCGTCTACATCTACATGGTTAATGGGAAGTGTACGGTAGCCCTAGGCACCGGGTTAGCGAACTTACCGGCCATTGAAGACTACCCAGCAACTGATGAATCATTGAGAGTAGCTGCTTCAATCAGGTCCGCAGTGACCTTTATGTTACGACCGCTAGAAAGTCGTGAGTGGCCAACTACATTCTGGACACAGGGCAGAACTCTTGAACCTTGCGAGGTTGATAACTGATGCCAAATTCCGAGCACCTCCAACCGGTCTGGGATCTTATTGGAACTTTCGTGCAGCACGTATTCGATCGTGTTCGGGCGCGTTGGGAGATATGGTCAGGTGGTTCTGAGGAGCAGTTTGTTTATGAAGTCATTGGTGGATTGCTAGCCAGGCAAGCGACGCTCGCTTCAGAATTTGCCCAAAACCCTGGGGTTTGGAATCCTCATTCGGCGCCACTCTTTTTCCGTTCGATGGTAGACAACTTGATTACGCTTGCATGGATTCTGAAGGAGCCAGAAGAACGTACGAAGCAATTCGTGCTTTACGGCTTGGGTCAGGAGAATCTGTTGCTCGAACACAGAAAGGCTAGTTTACAAGAGGAGGGGCAGGATCCCGATGAGGACACTACAGTCAAGGATTGGGAGCGACAGCTCAATAGTGAAAGGTATACCTTCCTAACAGAAGTCAATGTGGGCAGTTTGGGGCCTAGTTCAAGGGAAATGGCTGAGGAAACGGAACTTCTCGAATTGCATCGAATGGATTATGCACATTGGAGCGGCACTACGCACAACATGTGGCAACACATAGTCCGATTCAATTTGAGGCAATGTGAGAATCCCCTTCATGGATACCATAGAATCCCGCTATATCCGTACCCAATTCCGATGCCAGAATTATTGCTTCGCGCAGCGGAGTACTTTGACCAAAGCATTGACATCTTTGACAAAGCAACAAAGCTTGAGGTGGGTGACCTTAGCGCTAACGAAGTTCTTGAGCAGGAATTTGAAAGGATGCCGGCTCCTCCCTTTGTGCCTTCAGACGGTTCCGCCTAGGTTAGACTCTCGCCTCTGGAGAGGACAGCGCCCCCTACCCCACCTCGCCCCCACCCACGCCCCTCCGCTATACTAAACCTGCATCGCACCCAAAAGGAGCCGCCATGTACGCCACCGGACTCGCCGCGCCCCAGATCCTCGTCGACCGCGACCCCGAGGCCGCCCGCGCCGTCGAGCTCGAGCTCGCCCGCCAGCAGAACTCCCTTGTCCTCATCGCCTCCGAGAACCACGCCTCCCAGGCCGTCCTCGAGGCCTCCGCCTCCGTCATGACCAACAAGTACGCCGAGGGCTACCCCGGCCGTCGCTACTACGGCGGCTGCGAGTTCGTCGACATGGCTGAGTCCCTCGCCATCGAACGCGTCAACCGCCTCTTCGGCTCCGAGCACGCCAACGTCCAGGCCCACTCCGGCACCCAGGCCAACATCGCCGTCTACACCGCCCTCATGCAGCCCGGCGAGACCCTCATGGGCATGCGCCTTGACCACGGCGGCCACCTCTCCCACGGCAGTCCCGTCAACTTCACCGGCAAGTACTACAACATCGTCTCCTACGGCGTGGACCCCGACACCGAGCTCATAGACTACGAGCAGGTCGAGTCACTCGCCAAGGAGCACCGCCCCAAGTTTATCGTTGCCGGCTACAGCGCCTACGCCCGCACCGTCGACTGGGCCCGCTTCCGCGCCATCGCCGACGAGGTCGGCGCCATCCTCCTCGTCGACATGGCCCACATCGCCGGCCTCGTCGCGGGCGGCGTCCACCCGAACCCGGTCCCCCACGCGCAGATCGTAACCTCCACCACCCACAAGTCCCTGCGAGGCCCGCGCGGCGCCTTCATCCTCTCCACGCAGGAGCACGCCCGCGCCCTTGACCGCTCCGTCTTCCCCGTCAACCAGGGCGGGCCCTTCATGGCCGCAATCCTCGCCAAGGCCGTCTGCTTCGGAGAGGCCCTCCAGCCCGGCTTTGCCGTCTACGCCCAGCGCATCGTCGACAATGCTCAGTCCCTCGCCGCCACGCTCACCGGCGCCGGCCTCCGCATCGTCACCGGCGGCACCGACAACCACCTCTTCCTCGTCGACCTCCGCGCCGCCGGCCTCACCGGCCGCGAGGCCGAACAGGCCCTCAACGCCGTCGGCGTCATCGTCAACCGCAACACCATCCCGAACGACCCCCAGCCCGCGACGGTCGCCAGCGGCCTCCGCATCGGCACCCCCGCCCTCAGTACCCGCGGCATGGGCCCCGACGAGATGGCCACCATCGGCAAACTCATCGCCGAAGTCCTGACCCACCCCGCCGACGAGGCCGTCCAGCAAAGCGCCCGAGACCAGGTAGCGGACCTAACCAGCCGCTTCCCCGTCCCCGGCATAACAACAGACGCCGCCTGGCCCCTGGACTAGCCCCCACGCCTCGCATGCCCCGTACTCCGATACGAGAGCGGGAACCCAGTGGTGCGGGGCTGGGAGGTGTGTAGGGGCGCTTCGCGAAGCGCCCGTCCCGCCGCAGCGGGACTCCTACCCACCAGCAACCCGTGGCGCCAGCAAGCCCACACACCCCAATCTCCATCCCGGCGGAAGCCGGGATCCAGGGGCGGGGCCGCGGGGAGCGCCCACGATCCACCCACCACAAGAAAGGCACACCATTGCAACCAATCCCCAACCCGCCTAACCCACCCAAACTCGTCATCTTTGACTGCGACGGCGTCTTGGTCGACAGCCCGCGCCTGGTCAACCAAGCCATCCTGCGTGTCCTCGCCTCATATGGCCTCCAGTTAACGCTCGATGAGGTGCTGAAGAACCTCAAAGGCCTCCTGAACGCCGACATCAGGGACGTTGTGGCGTCTCGATGGGGAGTGGCTCTACCCGAAAACTTCACGGACGTCATGGAAGACGCTGAATGGGCTGCAATGGAGGAGGGTCTTCTCCCAGTCGAAGATGCAGAGACCGCCGTCCGCGCAGTCGTCGCGTCTGGAGTAGCCACCTGCGTCGCATCCAACGGCCCACTCAAGGACATTGAACACCGGCTCAGACTTACGGGCCTGTTCTCATTCTTTGAGGGTCGTCTGTTCAGTGCCTACACCGTGCCACGCGCCAAGCCCCATCCCGACGTCTTCCTCCACGCCGCCTCGACAATGGGCTACCCGCCCTCCGAATGCGCGGTCATTGAGGACAGCGACCCAGGCATCCAAGCCGCCCTCGCGGCCGGAATGCGAGTCCTCGCCTACGCCGCCACCTCCGACACCACCTTCGCAGACGCAGCAGGCGTCCAAACGTTTACCGACATGACCACGCTCCCAGCGTTGCTAGGCCTCTAACCCCCCCTCGCCACCCCCACCCGCTTCCCCGCGCACCCTACCAAAACTGAGACCCCGCCCCCTCCCCAACCCGGTTGACTGCCCCAACCCGCAGCTATAAACTCCCCATGTCATAACTGAGACTCACACGGAGGACACAGCATGCTCTCCAAGCAGGACAACGAGACCCTCTGCCGCGTCGGCCCCGGCACCACCATGGGCGAGTTCATGCGCGAGTATTGGATCCCCGCCCTCCAGTCCAGCGAGCTCCCAGGCCCCGACTCGGACCCCGTCCGCATCCGCCTGCTCGGCGAGAACCTCATCGCCTTCCGCGACACCTCCGGCACCGTCGGCCTCGTCGACAACTACTGCCCCCACCGTCGCGCCAGCCTCTTCTTCGGCCGCAATGAGGAGTCCGGCCTTCGATGCGTCTACCACGGCTGGAAGTTCGACGTCAGCGGCAACTGCGTCGACATGCCCTCGGAGCCCGCCGAGTCCAATTTCAAGGACAAGGTGAAGCTCACCGCCTACCCGTGCGCCGAGCGCAACGGCGTCATCTGGACCTACATGGGCCCCCGCACGGACCTCCCGCCCCTGCCGGACCTCGAGCCCAACATGCGCCCCGACCGCGAGTACACCATTACCACCGTCCTCCGCGAGTGCAACTGGATGCAGGCCCTCGAGGGTGACATCGACACCTCCCACCTCGGCTTCCTGCACCTCGGCAGCGCCGACCCCAACGCCCTCGTCCCCGGCACCGTCGACTACTACACCGTCAACGTCCGCCACCCGCGCTACAACGTGAAGGAGATGGACTACGGCGTCATGTACGCCGCCTACCGCCCCGCAGAGGAGGACTCCTACTACTGGCGCTTCGCCCAGTACCTGCTGCCCTTCTACACGATGATCCCCACCGGCCGCCTCGGACTCCAGGTACGCGTCCGCGCCTGGGTCCCCGTCGACGACGAGCATACGATGTTCTGGGCCCTCAGCGCTCCCACGCCCGGCGCGCCTGCCATCCGCCGCACCGACCGCAACGGCCGCGTTCTCGGCGGCAGCGCCGGCCAGATGGAGTACCAGCCCAACACCAACGACTGGCACGGCCGCTGGCGCCTCGCCGCCAACTCCTCCAACGACTACAAGATCGACCGCGAGGCCCAGAGCAAGAACGAGATCTTCACCGGCATCACCGGCATCCACCTCCAGGACCAGGCCGTGACCGAGAGCATGGGCGCCATCTCCGACCGCACCCGCGAGCGCCTCGGCACCAGCGACTCCATGATCATCAAGTCGCGCCGCCGCGCCATAAACGCCGCCCGCTCCTTGCAGGAGGGCGTCCCCGCGCCCGGCGTCGACAACCCCGAGGTCTATCAGGTCCGCTCCGGCGACGTCGTCATGAAGCGGGAAGTCGACTGGCTCGAAGGCACCGCTGAGCTCCGCAAGGCCTTCGTAGACCACCCGGAGCTCATCCCCGCCGCAACGTCCTAGCCAAATCGAGCAAGAAAGGGGCTCCCGTCCAGCGTCATGCACGGCTGAGCGGGAGCCCCTCTGCATAGCCCCGCACGACAGTCCCGGCGAGGCTTGGGACCCAAGGGCGGGGAAGCAGCATAACCCCTTCCCCCTCAGGGGGAAGGTTGGGATGGGGGAGTATCCCCGGCGCCACAACAAGGAGGAACACCCCCACCATCGTCATCCCCGCGAAGGCGGGGATCCAGGGGCGGGGGCAACCCCTTCCCCCTCAGGGGGAAGGTTGGGATGGGGGAGTCCCCCGGGCACAACAACAAGGAGGCACACCCCCACCTCCGTCATCCCCGCGAAGGCGGGGATCCAGAGGGGCGGGGAAAGGGGAAGTCACCCCAACCACAACAAGGAGGACAACCATGGCCGAAATAGACGACGTCAAGCGGGACGTCGCCATCGCCAACCGCATCCTGTCCCACGTCGGCCTCGCGACCGGCGTCCTCGTGTCCCTGGGACACGCCAGCTTCCGCGTCCCCGGGGACCCCGAACTCTTCGTCGTCAAGGGCCGCGGCTACGATATCGACGCCCTCCCCCTCCTGCAGCCCGACGACATGATCGTCTGTGACCTCGAGGGCCGGAAGGTCGGCGGCCCGCCCAACGCCACCCAGTGCTTTGAGGTCAAGATGCACTCCGCCGTCTTCAAGAACCACCCGGAGGTGCAGTCCGTTGTCCACTGCCACCCGCGATACGCGACGATGATGAGCGTCCTCCAGGCCCGCCTCGTCCCCATGTGCAACGAGGGCGCGCAGCTTGTCCGCAAGCCCCTCCCCGTCTACCCCCACAGTAAGCTCATCCTCACCGAGGAGGACGGACAGGGCGTCGCGACGGCCCTTGGCGACTCCCCCGCAGCCCTTCTCCGAGGCCACGGCGCGATCACCACCGGCCAGAATCTCGAACAGTCCGTCATGAACATGCTGCACCTCGAAGAGCAGGCGCGCATGAACTGGTACGCCTTCTGCGCCATGGGCCCCGACCATCCCGGCATCCCGGAAGCCGACCTCGTCGAGGCCCGCAACCAGCCCACCATCGCCGAACTCGACCACTTCGTCGGCGGCCCCGCCATCCGAGGCGGCGCGGGCGGCGGCGGCGCGTGGCGCTACTTCCCCCACCTCATCACCCAGGAGCTCGACGCAGGCCGCTGATTGATCGTTCGCCCTGAGCCTGTCGAAGGGTGAACGACCCACTTTCTTCATCCCGGCGAAGGCCGGGATCCAGGGGTTGGGAAGGGCCGTTCAACCTGAGGGAAACTCAAGGAAGAACCGAGACTCAATTGGGGGAGGGCAGCCTTGGCCCAGACCCGCCAGCCGCAGGACACCTCGGCCAGACCGAGAGCGGGCAACCGCTTCCGCCGGGCGACGGAAGCCCTGCGCTACCCGAACTTTCGCCTTGTCTGGACCACCTCCATCTTCTCCAGCGCCGCCCGCTGGATCCAGCAGGTCTCCCTCGGCTGGCTTGCCTATGACCTCACCGGCTCCGCCGCCCTCCTCGGCGTCCTCCTCTTCGTCTACCAGGCGCCCACAATCGTCCTTTCGCCGCTGGTCGGCGTCCTCGTCGACCGCGTCAACCGCCGAAACCTGCTCATCGTCAGCCAGCTCATCATGGCCGGCCTTGCGATACTCCTTGCGCTCGACATCCTCCTCGGCGCCGTGCAGGTCTGGCACCTCTACGTCTTCGCCGTCGCCAGCGGCGTCGAGAGCACCATCATCCATGTCGTCCGCCAGGCCCTCATCCCCTCCGCCGTCCCCCGCGAGAGCCTCCTGAACGCAATCTCCCTCAACTCCGCCGCCCTCACCAGCACCCGCATCGTCGGCCCCTTCCTCGCCGGCCTGCTCATCGTCGCCGTCGGCGTCGAGGGCAACTTCCTCATCCAGGCCGTCCTCCTCTCCTGCGTCGCCGTTGCCGCCTTTCCCCTGAAGCTCAGTCCGCTGGAATCGGTGGGAGACGGCGCCCGTCGCTCCATTCGAGGCGACATCGCCACGGCGCTCCGATTCATCTGGGGCATCACCCATCTCCGGGTCCAGTTCACCATTCAGTACCTCATGCTCTTTCTTGCGATGCCCTTCTCCAACTTCCTCCCCGTCTGGGCCGAGAACGTCCTCTCCCTCGACGCCGACGGCCTCGGCGTCCTCTACTCCGCTGCCGGTATCGGCGCCCTCATTGGCACGATCACCCTCGCCTCCGCCGGCAACGTCGGGCGAAAGGGCATCCTCATGGCCGTCGTCACCGTCGGCTTGGGCCTCGCCTACCTTGGCCTGGGTCTCTCCTCCCTGCTGGTGGTGTCCCTCGTGATGCTTGCCATCGTGGGCGCGGCCCAGTCCATGTTCTCCGCCATCAACATGACCCTCGTCCAGAGCCGAGTCCCGGACGAGCTCCAGGGCCGCGTCATGAGCATCTTCAACATCGGCCACGCCATGATCGCCGTCGGCTCCCTCACCATGGGCATCATCGTCGACGCCATCGGCATCCAGCCCATGACCATCGGCCTCGGCGCAATCGTCGCCGTCCTCGCCGTCGCCGCCCTCCCCGTCCTCCCATCCCTCCGCCGCGCCTAGCCGCGCGGTGACGCCCGCCGATGCATCGTGTACACTGCCTTAGCCCAGAAACCAGCGAGGTGTGTAGCTTTGGCCAGCGATCCTCAGTTGTTTCGAGTGAACCCCGATAGCCAAAAACCACTACCTCTAGAGGAGGTGGAGTTCGCCGCCTTAGGCTTTCGGGAGCGGCAAGACATCCAAGAATGGGTGGCCGCTAACCCCAACATCCTTGGTGACGACCTGTTGGTGATCGCCAAAGAGTTCAGCGGCTTTGACCGGACCAATGAGCGCTTGGATCTGCTAGCCGTGGACTACACGGGCGCCCTTGTGATCATCGAACTCAAGCGCGATGACAGTGGGGAGGACGTCCACTGGCAGGCCATCAAGTACGCCAGTTACCTGCGCTCTGCTTCAGAGGTGGATATTGTCCGAATGCTGGCCAACTACGCGGAGGTTTCCGAAGAAGAAGCGGCAGAGCAACTTCGGACCCACTTGGGTGCCGAAGAATTGACTGGGTTGAATCACGGCCAACGCATCATTCTTGCCAGCCATAGGTTCGCGCCCGAAGTAACTTCAGCAGCATTGTGGCTCAATGAGAGAGTATCAGAAGAAGACCTCATAACTTGCGTGACGCTGACACCGTTTCGCGATCCTGAGACTCAGGCACTTTACGTGCAAGCAAATCCCATTATCCCGGTACCCACAGCATCCCAGTTTCTTATCGGCGTGGGGAACGGTGTAGTAACTCAGTCCAGTGCCCGCACCAGCCTTAGCGAGAAGTTGAGCCGTCGGTTTAGACAGAATAGCAGTGATGACATTACCCGCTTTTGCTGGAAGGTAGCAGAACTCGTGCTCGAAAACCTGCCTCAAGAGGTTTGTCCCGACAAGAAAAGTAGGTGGGCCAATGGGTGGGAGCACCACAGATACTTTAATTTTTGGTATTCTCGTCCTCCTTGGAGCAATTACTATCTCTGCCACTCCTTCCACATGCAACCTAAAGAGGATTCCGGGCAGTACCTCGTGGCAGTAAGCTTCAATTCTGGCGGTGGCCTTGTGGAGCAAGCGGTGGTTCGGGCGGCCGAAAGCGCGGGGCTGTCTCTAGAGAGAGACGGCAACTCGCATGCGTTCACCATGGCAAAGCGAGAGAGCGCGCTTGACGACGGCTGCGCCGGCTGGGCAGCCGGTGAGCTACGTCGTGCCATCACCATCATCACGCCGGTTGTGGACGCGTTACCGGAAGAAGGTAACGAGGCAGAAGTCTAAATCTATCGCACACACCATAGGAGGAACACCATGAAGGGCGGCGCAGCCGTAGCAAACATCCTCAAGCAGGAGGGCGTCGAGTACATCTTCTGCTTCCCCAACAACCCCCTCATCGACGCCTGCGCAGCCGTGGGCATCCGTCCCATCATCACACGCATCGAGCGCACCGCCGTCAACATGGCCATGGGCTACGCCCGCACCAACGGCGGCAGCCCCATGGCCGTCTGCGTCTTCCAGGGCGGCCCCGGCATCGAGAACGCCTACGGCGGCGTCGCGCAGGCCTTCGCCGACTCCTCCCCAATCCTCATCCTCCCCGGCCAGGCGGGCGCCTCGCGGCAGAACCAGCCCTCCGTCTACGACTCCGTCCGCCACTACGAGGGCGTCACCAAGTGGTCGGCCATCATCAACTCCGCCGACCGCGTCCCCGAGATGCTGCGACGCGGCCTCTCCCAGCTCCGCACCGGCAGCCCGAAGCCCGTCCTCATGGAGGTCCCCGGCGACGTCGTCAACGGCGAGATGTCCGAGGAGGAGTTCGCCTACACGCCCGTCCAGCGCCGCCGCTCCGCCGGCGACCCCGGCGACATCCGCGAGGTCGCCTCGGCCCTCCTCGCCTCCGATCTCCCCGTCATCTACGCCGGCCAGGGCATCTTCCTCGCCGACGCCAGCGATGAGCTCCAGGAGCTAGCAGAGCTCATCAACGCCCCCGTCATGACCACCACCCTCGGCAAGAGCTGCTTCCCGGAGGACCACCCCCTCGCCCTCGGCGCGGGCGGCACCTCTGCCACCAGGATGGTCGGCCACTTCCTCGGCCGCTGCGACACCGTCTTCGGCATCGGCACCAGCTTCCAGAAGACCCTTGCCAGCTACACCGTCCCCCGCGGCAAGACCGTCATCCAGTCGACCTCGGACGCCGCCGACCTCGACAACGAGTACGCCATCAACCACGCCGTCGTCGGCGACGCCAAGCTCGTGCTGCGCGGCCTCATCGACGAGATCCGCAGCCGTGGCAGCGGCCGCGCCGGCAACGGCATCGCCGACGAGGTCCAGTCCGTCAAGTCCGCATGGCTCGACGAGTGGATGCCCCACCTGACCTCCGACGAGACCCCCATCAACCCCTACCGCGTCGTCTACGAGCTCCAGAACACCATCGACCGCGCCAACGCCATCGTCACCCACGACTCCGGCAACCCCCGCGACCAGATGGTGCCTTTCTTTGAGACCATCGCCCGCAAGAGCTACATGGGCTGGGGCAACTCCACGCAGCTCGGCACCGGCCTGGGCCTCGCCCTCGGCGCAAAGTGCGCCGCGCCGGAGAAGCTCGTCATCAACGTCATGGGCGACACCGCCGCCGGCACCGTCCTCCTCGACGTCGAGACCGCCGTCCGCGAGCGCCTGCCCATCCTGACCGTGATCCTCAACAACGGCGCCATGGGCGGCTACGAGCACAACATCCCCATCGCCGTCGAGCGCTACGGCAGCAAGTTCCTCTCCGGCGACTACACCGCCGTCGCCGCCGCCCTCGGCGCCTACGCGGAGCGCGTCACGGACCCGGGCGACGTCAGTGCCGCCATCACCCGCGCCACCGCCCGCATAGAAGCAGGCCAGACCGCCGTCTTGGAGTTCGTAACAAAGGAGTTCCCGGTGTTCTCCAGGGGGTAACGGGGTTGCAGCCGGGCGCTAGGTCAACGACCACAACCCGCTCTCCTTGTCGAGGGCGAGGATACCTTTGCGCTTCAGACTCAACTGCGCATGGCGAACGTCGCGCTTCCATGCTGTGCCATAAGGCTGGCCGTTGACAATGAGAGGCATGGAGTCATCGCAGAGATCGGGCAGGAGTGTCTGCACCTGTTCGTGAATTGCAGTTGTGGGCATCGGCCCCTTGGCCAAGATGAACTGAATAGCGTCGCCAAACACTGCGTACTTGGTCCGGTTACCCACTTGCGCGCCGACAAATACCGGATGGGCTTGCTGCATGGCTTTCGTCAGCTTGCGTCTGGCGGTGGGCAGTCCCTCTTTGACGGCCTTGGCCCTGATCTCCCGCAGTTCAACCTCCAAGCGGCCTATCTCACAAAGAACACTTGGCGGGACTTCGCTTCCCAAGGTGGCGAAAGAGAGTATGTCGTTCCTGATAGTTGGGACTAGGTCGTCGTCGTAGAGCATCACGCCATATTCGATGTTGTGGTCCAGTCCTGAGGACGTGAGGTTGCCGGACGTAACAATAGCGGCCTTGTCGTCAGCGACGAACACTTTGGCGTGCAGCGTGGGCAGAGCAATCACGCGTGCTTGCGGTGACGCTTTCGAGAGGTGCCGCAATGCGGCCACATCAAGAGCGGCGCTGCTGATGGCGTCCACATTGACGTTGGTGAGGGTCGTCACCCCAAGCGATGGACGCATTCGCTCGCACAACCACACAGCCTCCCGTTCTTTGATGTACGGGGATGCCACTAGCATCGAATGCTCGGCGGACGCGACCACTTCAGCGAGGTCTTCCCGCCACGCGCCGCTCAGGAGTTTGATCATTGGCAGAGCATACTGTATGACTCATGCGCAAAACAAATCAGCACAGCGAAAGGAGAGCAAAGGGCAGGTCAATGGGAAAGACCGACTGTTAAGCCCCCGATTGGGTTCGCCGCTAGACGATATAACGGTCATGTAGGTACTGCTCTACGTATTCCTCCAAAGTTGTTGTATTTTCATGGTCGCAAAGAATAATCTCACTGACCATGGCCGCGGAGCCAAGGCCGCTGTCCATCCGTACGCTGTCGCAGACATCGCATACCAATACCGCTTTCGCATGTCCGCCCGCGATAACAAGCTCCAACCGCATCGCAAAGTCCGTCCAAAGCATGACTATACTCGCCTCCTTTGCCTTTAGTGGCCCGGCATGGAGTTCATCCCCAGTGAGTTCCCAGTGTTCTCCCGCAGTTAGACCAACGCCGCTAGTCGATCAGCAGCACGTCAGCCGTCGTGCCCAGCGCCGCGGCGATGGCCTTCATCGCCGCCGTGGAGCCCGCCTTGCGGCCCCGCTCTATCTCGGAGAGATAGCTCACGGCGAGCCCCGTCTTGGCGGAGAGACCCTGCAGGGTGAGGCCCAGGTGGTTCCGGTAGGCAAGGATGGGACTCTTGCCGTTGATGATGGCGAGGGCGACCGCGTGGGGGATGCGGACATCGTCGTCAGCGTCGATAGCCGCCAGCGCGTCGCTCAGAAGTTTAATCATAGCGAGAGCATAGCGTACTGAACTTCAGCCTACAAACCCGCGTGAAATCCCCGCCCCGCCGTGGTAAAGTCTCCCTACTCCCAACCCGCCCACCATGAGACCGGAGGACAGGCATGTCCCCAATCCCCCTCATCACCCGCGCCGAGGGCTACGGTGACCGCACGGCCGTCATCGCCAGCGAGGGCGCGTTCACCTACGCGCAGCTCCTCGCCGACTCTGCCGCCGTCGCCGCGTGCCTCCTCGACGGCGCGTCCGACCTCGACGAGGCCCGCGTCGCCTTCCTGACGCCCGGCGGCTACCACTACGTCGCCACCCAGTGGGGCGTCTGGCGTGCCGGCGGCGTCACCGTCCCCCTCGCCACCTCGCACCCCAAGCCCGAGCTCGCCTACATGATCGAGGACTCCGGCGCGACCATCGTCATTGCCCATCCGCAGTTCGAGGACACCCTCCGCGAGCTCGCCGAGGAGCGCGGCCTCCGCTTCCTCCTGACGCCCGACATCCTCGAGACGCCCCCCACAGCCTCGCTGCCCGACGTCGACCCCAACCGCCGCGCGATGATCATCTACACCAGCGGCACCACCAACCGCCCCAAGGGCGTCGTGTCGCTGCACACCACCATCGAGGCCCAGATCACCAGCCTCGTCGAGGCATGGGGCTGGACGCAGGACGACCACATCCTGCACGTGCTGCCCCTCCACCACATTCACGGCATCGTCAACGTCCTCGGCTGCGCCCTTTGGTCCGGCGCCGTCTGCGACATGCTCCCCGCCTTCGACGCCAACGCCGTCTGGGAGCGCATCGAGCGCGGCGGCCTCACCCTCTTCATGGCCGTCCCGACCATCTACGCCCGCCTCGTGCAGGCGTGGAACGCCGCGCCCCCCGAGCGCCAGGCCGCGATGACCAAGGCCTGCACCCAGTTGCGCCTCATGGTCTCCGGCTCCGCCGCCCTGCCCGTGCAGACCCTTGAGGAGTGGGAGGACATCAGCGGCCACAGGCTGCTGGAGCGCTACGGCATGACGGAGATAGGCATGGCCCTCTCCAACCCCCTCAACGGCGAGCGCCGCCCCGGCTACGTCGGCACGCCGCTCCCCGGCGTCGACCTCCGCCTCGTCGACGAGGACGGTCACTCCGCGCCCGAGGGCTCCCCCGGCGAGATCCAGGTGCAGGGCCCCGCCGTCTTCTCCGAGTACTGGAACAAGCCCGAGGCCACCGCCTCCGAGTTCGTCGACGGCTGGTTCAAGACCGGCGACGTCGCCGTCCTCGAGGACGGCGCATACCGCATCCTCGGCCGCAGCAGCGTCGACATCATCAAGACCGGCGGCTTCAAGGTCTCCGCCCTCGAGGTCGAGGATGTCCTCCGCGAGCACCCTGACATCGCCGAGTGCGCCGTCGTCGCCATGGACGACCTCGAGTGGGGCGAGCGCGTCTGCGCCGCCCTCGTCCTCGCCCGCAACGGCGCCCTGACCCTGCAGCAGCTCCGAGACTGGTCCCGCGAGCGCCTCGCCCCCTACAAGATGCCCAGCCGCATGATTGAGCTGACCGAGCTCCCCCGCAACGCCATGGGCAAGGTGGTAAAACCGGACCTCTCCAAGCTCTTCGTAGAGGCCGAGCAACAAACCCAGCCCACAGCGGGCTAGCAAGAAGCCCCTTCCCCCTCAGGGGGAAGGTTGGAGCCTGCCCCGGCGGAGGCCGGGGATGGGGGAGTTCCCCACTCACCAGAAGCAACGGAGTCAAGTTCGCAGCAATGAGCGCAGACGAGAAGCAGGACGAGCCCGAACGCGAATGGTCGGAAGACGACCCGGCCATGCGCAAGCCCGTCCGCGCCCAGCGAAAGCGGCGCAAGATGAAGGTCGACGGCACGTCCGTCAAGAACATGCTCCGCATCATCGGAGAGCGCGCCCGCAGGGTGGGCGGCGGTGGCAAGGGCCAGTCGTAATCATTCAGTGACGCCAGAGGCGAAGCAGGGAGAGCGCAATGAAGTGGGCATCGGCAATTTCACAGGAGCGTGACCTCGAGACGGCGCTGGAGGAATGCGCAGCCTCCGTGACTGCCGAGCTCGGCCCCGACGAGCCCGCGTCGTTCGCTGTCGTCTTCGCCTCCGCCAACTATGAGGCCGCCGCCGAGGAGGTCCCCCGTATCCTCGCCGAGCGCTTCCCCGGCGCAATGGTCGTCGGCTGCTCCGGCGCTGGCGTCATCGGCGCCGCCCAGGAGATCGAGCAGCAGCGCGCCCTCGCCCTCACCGTCGGACACCTCCCCGGCGTCAACATCACGCCCTTCCGCGTCATCAACGACGAGCTTCCCTCCCCCGACGAGCCGCCCGATGCGTGGTCGAGGCTCCTCGGCGTCGAACAGTCGGACAACCCCCACTTCATCGTGCTCATGGACCCCTTCTCCATGGCGGGCGAGGGCATCCTCTCCGGCCTCGATTACGCCTTCCCCTCCGCCACCAAGGTCGGCGGCCTCGCCAGCGGCAGCGGCCTCCCCGGCGGCCACGCCCTCTTCCTCGGCGACACCGTCTACCACGACGGCGCCGTCGGCGTCGCCCTCTCCGGCGACATCGTCGTCGAGACCGTCGTCGCCCAGGGCTGCCGCCCCATCGGCGAGCTCAAGCGCATCACCGAGTCCCAGCGCAACCTGCTGATGGCCCTCGACGGCGAACGCCCCCTCGAATACCTCCGCGACCTCTTCCAGCGCCTTTCGCCCGAGGACCAGGCCCTCGTCGGCAACAACCTCTTCCTCGGCATCGCCATGGACCCTCAGCTCGAGCTCGACGACGTGAAGCCCGGCGACTTTCTCATCCGCAACCTCATCGGCGTCGACCACGCCAACGGCTTCATCGGCGTCGGCGAGTTCCTCCGCGAGGGCCAGCTCGCCCAGTTCCACATCCGCGACGCCTCCACCTCCGCAGAGGACCTCCGCCGTCAGCTATCGCGCTATATGGAGGGCACGGGGCAGGCCTCGCCCGTGGGCGCCCTCATGTTCCAGTGCAACGGCCGCGGCCAGTACCTCTACGGCCGCCAGAACCACGACTCCGACCTCTTCACGGACATGGTCGGCTCCATCCCCCTCGGCGGCTTCTTCTGCAACGGAGAGATCGGCCAGGTCAGCGGCACCACCTACCTGCACGGCTACACCAGCTCCTTCGCCCTCTTCCGCGCCCCCTAGCCCCGCGCGTCTTCCCCTTCCCCCTCAGGGGGAAGGGCGGGATGGGGGAGCCGCCCCCGCCGTCGTTGCCCGCGCGCCTCTGTCGTCATTCCTGCGCCCCCCTCTCGTCATTCCTGCGAAGGCAGGAATCCAGAGGGGCGGTGTGGCCGGGCGCGCCCGCAATCAGCCCGATTCACAACCCGCTCCCCTAAAACCGTTCGCCCTGAGCCTGTCGAAGGGCGCACCCCCATGTGGACGCCCACCTCGCCGCAACCCATAATTGAAGTAGCGGCGAGCACCCTCCCGCCGCCTACTCCACCTCAGGGGGCGGCCGTGGCCTACAAGGACATCAGCAGCTATGGGGCCATCGGCAACATGCACTCCGCCGCCCTCGTCGGCCTCGATGGCTCCATCGACTGGTGCTGCATGCCCCGCATCGACTCCCCCAGCGTCTTCGCCGCCATCCTCGACGAGGAGCGTGGCGGCAGCTTTCGCATCGCCCCCATCGGCCCCTATGAGTCCTCCCAGCGCTACCTGCCCGAGACCAACATCCTGGAGACCACCTTCGTCACCCCCACCGGCACGGTCACGCTGACCGACTTCATGCCCCTCAGCCCCGTCCGCGGCGTCGACGTCCTCCCACAGGACATCCACCGCATCGTCGAGTGCACCGAGGGCGAGGTCCCCATGCAGGTCCTCTTCCGCCCCCGCTTCGACTACGCCCGAGCATTTACCCACCTGCACCTCATGCCCCACGGCGTCCAGGCCACCGGCGGCCCGCACGAGATGGCCCTCTCCGTCAACGTCCCCATCACCGTCAACGCCGGCGCCGCCGAGAGCCGCTTCACCGCGACGCCCAGCCGTCCCGCCGTCTTCGTCGTCTCCTACGGCCGCGACGAGCCCATGATCGTCGGCCCCGGCCGCAGCCATCAGCGCCTTGAGACCACTGCGAGGGGATGGCATCACATGGTCGAGGAGCTCCACTACGACGGCCTCTGGCGCGACGAGGTCGTCCGCTCCTTCCTCGCCCTGCACCTGCTCATCTACGCCCCTACCGGCGCCATCGCCGCCGCCCTCACCACGTCGCTCCCCGAGCACATCGGCGGCGTGCGCAACTGGGACTACCGCTTCTGCTGGCTCCGGGACTCCGCCTTCACCCTCGGCGTCCTCTACCGCCTCGGCGACCTGCACGACGCCCTCCACTTCCTCAACTGGCTCCTGGGCAAATGCTCCCTGTTCCGCGACCGCGACGTCCTGCAGGTGCTCTTCGGCCTCAAGGACGATTCCGGCACGGACGAGGAGACGCTGGAGCACCTGGAGGGCTACCGGCAGTCCCAGCCCGTGCGCATCGGCAACGGCGCCGTCTACCAGCTCCAGATGGACATCTTTGGCGAGGTGCTGCTCAGCATCAACACCTACCGCCGCTACGGTGGGTACATCTCGCACGAGATCTGGTCCATCGTCCACGACTTCGCCGAGGTCGTCTGCCGCCGCTGGCGCGAGCCCGACAAGAGCATCTGGGAGGTCCGCGGCCGCGACCGCCACTTCACCTACTCCAAGGCCATGTGCTGGGCCGCCCTCGACAACGCCATCGCCATCGGCGAGAACACCGGCTGCGAAGGCGACTTCGCCCGCTGGCGCGCCGAGGCCGACGCCATCAAGGAGGACGTCCTCGCCCACGGCTGGAACGAGGACAAGCAGGCCTTCGTCCAGAGCTACGACAGCGACGCCCTCGACGCCAGCAGCCTCATCCTCCCCTGGACCAACATGCTCCCGCCCGACGACCCCCGCATCCTCAGCACCATCGAGGCCACGGTGGCCGAGCTCGGCCACGGCCCATTCGTCAATCGCTACAAGGTCGACGAGGCCGACGACGGCCTGCCCGGCGAAGAGGGCGCACTCACCATGCTCTCCTTCTGGCTCATCGGCTCCCTCATCGGCTGCGGCCGCATCCAGCAGGCCAGGGACCTCTTCGAGGAGATGCTCGGCTACGCCAACCACCTCGGCCTCTACTCGGAGATGATCGACCCGCACACCAAGGAAGCCCTCGGCAACTTCCCCCAAGCCTTCAGCCACATAGGCCTCATCCACACCGCCCGCAACCTCTCCGCCGCCCTGCGGGAGACCCCTGCGACATCGTAGGGGCGATTCGCGAATCGCCCGCTCCCCTCGTTTTACCGGAGAATTACCGGCGAAAGCCGGTATCCAGAAGCTCCGCCCCCGACACTCCCAGCGTGGCAGGCGCCTCCCTCCCGTCGTTCCTGCGAAGGCAGGAACCCCGACAAACCGCTTGCACCTCGCCCCTTCCACACCGCCCGTGTATCCTGTCCCCAAACCACGCACCGAAGGAGAACCATGCCGGACGAGGACGCAGTCGTCGAGGCCAACCGCGCCTTCTACCGCGCCATCGAGTCCCTGGACAACGAGACGATGGAGGCCGTCTGGGACCCCGACCCGTCGGTCACCTGCGTCCACCCCGGCTGGCCCCTCATGTCCGGCCGCGACAGCGTCCTGCAGAGCTGGTACACCATCTTCGACAACACCATGGTCATGCAGTTCACCGTCACCGAGTCCTCCGTCCTCGTCTCCGGCGACCTCGCTTGGGTCATCTGCACCGAGTCCCTCCGCTCCGTCGTAGCCGGCCGCGTCAATGAAGCCACCGTCGAGGCCACCAACGTCTTCCGCAACCGCAACGGCCAATGGCTGATTGTCCACCACCACGGCTCCCCCGTGGTGTAGGTGTTGGGGTTAACCTTTGACGGCATTTGTGGCAAAGTGATATTGTGACAGGCCGATCAATTGAACTCAGGCCCTACCACGATACAGAAGGTCGTTCTCCGTTTGAGCGTTGGTACGATGATCTTGACCGAGTGGCTGCGGTGAGAATTGGTAGCGCCCTGGAGAGATTGGCGGAAGGGAACACCTCAAATGTCCGGTCAGTAGGGCAAGGAGTCTCTGAGTACCGTATCCATTTTGGGCCTGGGTATAGAATTTACTTTGCAGTGGACAGCCCTCGGTTGATCATTCTTTTGGGTGGCGGAACGAAGCAAAGGCAGCGGCGGGACATCCAGACCGCCCAACAGCATTGGCAAGACTACAGGCGTGAAAAGCGCGTGGAGGATTAGGCGATGCCCCTCGGTAGGCCCTTTCGTGAAATAGTCCAAGAGCGCGCCCGTCGTGACCCCCTCTTTCGTAAAGAGCTCCTGAAGGAGGCGGCTGAGTGTTTCGTGAATGGCGAACTCAGTATCTGTAGGAGCATTCTGAATGATTGCGTGATTGCCTCTGTCGGAATTCGCGGTCTTGCAGAGATGACGGGTCGCTCCCCCAGGAGCCTCATGCGCACGTTCAGCAGGACCGGCAACCCCCAGGCCCGTAACCTCTTTGAGATCCTCCAGCGCCTCCGGGAGCACGAGGACGTCCGCTTTGAGGTCACTGCCTTGGAGGGCGCTGAGGAACCGCAGGAGGAGGACGAGGAGCAAGAAGGCGCGGATACCCTCCAGCCGGCCTCCGCCGTCCGCTAGCCCCCTACCCCTCCTTCGCCGTCATCAGCCAGCCCTGCGCCGACGCGGCCGGGCCCAGCCACGACGCGATCTGCTCCTGTCGGCCTTCGCCCAGCTCCACGCCCAGCCCGTTCGCCAGCCGCGACATGAAGTTGAAGTTGCACGTGATCAGCACGACGGACAGGATCTCCTCGTCCGTCAGCCCCAGCGCGCGCAGCGCGTTCACGTCCGCCTTCTTCATCGCCCACGGCTCGCGCGTCAGCTTCACCGCGAAGTCCAGCATCCCCCGCGTCTGTGCGTCCAGGTCCGCCTGCCTGTAATCGTGCATGATGTGGCTCGCAAGCTCCGGGTCGTCCGAGTGCTGACGGAGGAACCCTCCGTGCGACATCGTTCAGTACCGGCATTCCAGCGCCGCAGCCGTCGCCGTCGCGATGGCCTCTTCCTGCACCCGCGTCAGGCAGGATGCGCCAAAGGTGATCGCCATGTTGTTGGCGCCCACGGCCTCCTGCGCCTTTGGGTTGATCGACAACACTTCCATGATGGGCGGCTTGCCGCTTCTCTCCTCTCGAATCCAGGACATCGTCACCCTCCTCCAGCGTTCCGCTCATGGTACACCAACCGTCCCCCCGGAACCGCTCCGCGACGCCTGTAGTCGACATAAGCTGAACCAATTGGGCCCAAATACCCAAATTAGCTACAGATTCCCCTCCATCAAGGCCAAAAAGCTGTTGACAAACCCATAGCTAGACGATATTGTCGCAGCTACTCCCTAACGTTAGAAGGAGGGTCAACTATGGAAGCCTACTGCTTCAAGTGCCGAACGAAGCGAGAGATCTCCGGCGCAACGGCTGTCACCCTGAAGAACGGCCGACCCGCGACGCAGGGCACCTGCGGCACCTGTGGGACCAAGCTCTTCCGCATCGGCAAGAGCTAGTTCGCGTCCCATGGAGCCTGAAAGGGCTCCATTGATTAACAGGTGGGTTCCCGGTAGGTTGCGTTTACGCAGCCATGGGAGGGTGTTGCAACCGAGAGAGATGGGTCGCTGACTGGCGGCCCATCTTTTCTTTGCTGCGCGCTGTCCCCCCGTGGTGTATCCTTGTCCCCACATTTGGCGGAGGTCGCTCATGCTCAACGCTGAAGACAACGCCCTGCTCACCCGCGTGGGCCCCAACACCCCCATGGGCGAGTACCTGCGCCGCTACTGGGTCCCCGCCCTCCTCTCCGAGGAGGTCCCCACCCCTGACTGTCCCCCGGTCCGCGTGCGCATCCTCGCCGAGAGCCTCATCGCCTTCCGCGACACCGACGGCCGCGTCGGCCTCGTCGACAACTACTGCCCCCACCGGCGCGCCAGCCTCTTCTTCGGCCGCAACGAGGAGTCCGGCCTGCGATGCGTCTACCACGGCTGGAAGTTCGACCACACCGGTGCCTGCGTCGACATGCCGTCCGAG